>JAKLLJ010000001.1 GCA_023150215.1 Thauera sp.
GACTCCGGCGCGCAGGTTGAGGTGCTTGAGCTGATCGCGCTCCAGGTCCAACCCACCGAAGGCGAACACGTTGGCGTTCAGATTGTGGTCGTAACGGGTCCCCGCGCGCCACAGGTTGGCGGTGGTGTTGGTGTTGTCGTCCTTGTCCTTGGATTGGGCGAAGAGGGCTTGGCCGTACGCTGACCATTTGTCGGTGGCGGTGATACGCGCGGCATCCAGATTGATGTTCACGGTGCTGTTGCGAGCATTGCCGGAGGAGAACGAAGCGGCTGCGCCACCCACGCCACGCCACTGGCCGTCCGCCTTGATGTCATCGGCAGCAGCCTGGCCGCAGGCCAGCAGGGCGGAGACCGCCAGCAGGGAGAGCTTCTTCATGGAACTTCCTTTCTTGCGCATTGGGCCCTCGCGGGCACGGAAAGCGCAGAGGATAAGAAGTCGGCTGTCACAAAGGTATCTAATATTTCCCATGGCACAACTGTTTGCGCGTGTGGAATTGTGTATCTCGATCGCATGCTCAGGCGCCCCCGCGCCCGTCGTTGCGCTGCTCGCGGCGGCCCGGCAATGAAAAAGGCCCGGCACCTTGCAGGGGCCGGGCCGGGAGGTGTCCGGGAAGGATCGCGGAGATCAGTCCTTCTTCATCGGACAGGTGCTCATGCCGAGCAGGGGATAGACCGGGCAGAAGCCGGTCAGGCCGGTGGCCAGGGGCACCACGCCGATCCACGCCCAGGTGGGGCCGCCCAGCAGGGCTGCCCAGGCCACCAGGGCCACGCCGCCGCCAATCCGCAACACCTTGTCGATACCGCCCACGTTCGCTTTCATGATCGCCTCCTTGGCACATTGGTTCAGGTGGGCGTATTGGAGCATCCGCTGCCAGGGGGCGTCTGTAACCTTGGTTACAGAGCTGGCGGCGGTGTCAGGCGCCGGCCAGGCGGCGCAGGCCGGCGGGGTCGAGGATCTCCACCTGCTCCCGGGACAGGGCTACCAGGCCTTGTTCGGCCAGGCCCTTGAGCAGGCGGCTGACGATCTCGCGCACGCTGCCGAGCTCGTCGGCGAGCTGCTGGTGGGTGATGTGCAGGCGCTGGCCCTTGCCCAGCAGCAGGGCGGCGAGGCGCTGGTCGAGCTTGCGGAAGGCCACCTCCTCGATCAGCTGCATCAGGTCGGCAATGCGCTCGGAGAACAGCTGGAAGACGAAATCGCGAAAGGCCTGCTCACCCAGCAGGGCCTGAAAATCGTCAGTGGGCACCACCAGCAGGGTGGTGTCGGCCTCGGTGACGCCCCGGGCGTTGTAGGGCGCCTGGCCGAGCAGGCAGGCCGAGGAGATGATGCAGGTCTCTCCCGGTGTCACCCGGTACAGGGGCAGTTCGCGGCCGTTGGGGGCGGCCTTGACCACCCGGATGCTGCCGGCGATCACGAAGGGAAAGCCCTGGCAGGCCTGACGTTCGTCGAAGACGGTGGTGCCGGCCGGCACCTGCACGAGCTGGGCCCGGGCCTGCAGGCGCTGGCGCGCCCGGGCGGTCAGCTCGGTCAGGATGGGGTACAGGGCGAGCAGCGCGTCGCCGGCCGGGGCGCTGCTCATGTCAGCTCGACGACGACCGGAGTGTGATCGGAGGGGCGCTCCAGCTTGCGCGGTGCCTTGTCGGTGTAACAGGCCGAACACTTCTCCACCAGCGGGGCCGACAGCAGCAGGTGATCGATGCGCAGGCCGAAGTTGCGGCGGAAGGCGCCCATCCGGTAGTCCCACCAGGAGAAGCTGCGCTCCTCCTGCTCGAAGAGGCGGAAGGCGTCACTCAGGCCAAGGCCGATCAGGGCCTGGAAGGCGGCCCGCTCGGGGGCCGACACGTGGATCTCGTCCTTCCAGTCCGGGTGGGCGTCGCGGTCTTCCGGGGCAACGTTGTAGTCGCCGGCCAGCACCAGCCGGGGCGTGGCCTGCAGCTCGGCCTTGAGCCAGGCAGTGAGGGCCTCGAGCCAGGCCATCTTGTAGGCGAACTTGTCGGACCCGACAGCCTGTCCGTTGGGGAAGTAGCCGCACACGATGCGCACGCCGTCCAGGGTGCCGGCGATGATGCGTTTCTGCTCGTCGGCAAAGCCGGGGATGTCGAGGGTGACGTCTTCCAGCGGCTTGCGGGTGAGGATGGCGACGCCGTTGTAGGTTTTCTGGCCGTTGAACACGGCCTGGTAGCCGGCGGCCTCGATCTCGGCCAGGGGAAAGGCCTTGTTCTCGCACTTGAGCTCCTGCAGGCACAGGGCATCAGGTTGATTGGCCGCCAGCCAGTCGATGACATGGGGCAGGCGGACCTTGAGGGAATTGACGTTCCAGGTGGCAAGTTTCATTGTTTTTATAACCTATTGATATAGTTTGTGTTTTTTAGATGATCCTGCTTATTCTTGGCTCTAGCTACAGATCTAGCTACAAAGTTGAGGCGAGATGGAATGACATGCAGGGACACGACCGTAGCGTCCATCACTTTTGTAGCTAGCCACTGGCTTTGGGTGATTGTCGTGGATTGAGGTCCGCCGTGAGACTTCGCGCAGCGCAAGCGTTCTTGGCTTCGTGCGTTGGCAGATGACCTGGGCTGCCCGTCGGTCAAGGCGCGGGAACGCGATGCGCCAAGGATGGCGTACCCGAACGGGCTGCGTGGATGGGACGAGGGGAGGATATTCATCTGAGCGCTGGCACTGAATGCCGAGCATTTATCCATGATTTTTCATATTGCGCAACAAAGTGCCCTGAAGTGCAAAAGTGCAATGGCTGTTGGTGTCGACGGTTCGTTGATGATCGAGCAGAGTTGACTGAGCGTGGCGCTTCAGTGGTCGCATCAGAGTCGGGCACTTTGCGCTTGGAGACTTGTTCCCCTCGACGCCGCTGCGGTTGCAGATTGATCAGCTGCGGATAAGCTGACATCAGGAGGTAGTCGATATGAGAAAGTGCTTCTTTTTGTTGATCCTGTCGATGGGGCCGGCGGTCGGTCTGCTTGTCTCCATTGCGTCCAACGATAAGTGGGGAGTCGCTGTATTGATGATGGGACTCGGCCTCATGATTTCCGCCCCGCTCGCAGCGGCGCTGACCGGTGTTGGTCGAAGTGGATGTAGGTCGAGACAAGGCTGGGGTAGCGGAGGCTCAGGTGCCTCCGGTTCCTTGTTTAAGGGAGATTCGCCGCTGCGTCGCTGGGATCGTTAGGGTTCCCGTTTCGACTTGATCAGCTTCTCCACGAGTTCTTTGGTGTTGTCGAGTGTCGCTTCCACGTCGCTGTAGACCTGCTTTGTGGACCGTCTTAACAATGACTTCTTGGACTCCAACGTCCCGTCGTCCGTCTTGACGATCTCGGCCTTCCTGTCGAACTCGTTACTTCTTCCGGTGGTGTCTCCGCGAAGCTGGTCCGCTCGTTGTCGAACTTCCTCTCTGACGGGTGAAGGCGGTTGCGTTCTCTGCGGCAGCGGACGGCTTGGGTCAGCTCCATGGCCAGCCGTCGCGCGAAGGTGGGCACGGTGCGCTGCGGAGATGTTGGGAGTGAGCGCGGTGTCCCTCAGTTGCTCTTGATGAAGTTCACGCACTTCGCCGAATGAGGTGGGTAGGCTGCTCCCATCGTGAAGTGTGCGGTTCGGGCGCAGAGATTGCCGAGCCAGTTCCGCCGACATCAAGGCATGGGCCGCAGCGCTGTTGCCACCGTAGGTTTGGGCATAGCGCAGGAACATCTCCATGTTGTGCGGATCCTGGGCGATGTCGATGGAAATGGTCTCGCCTTTCTCATGGGCAACCGAGAGGCGTTCGGCGAAGCTCGTGCGATCAGCAAGAGTAGCGTCTGCGCGCTCGGAGCGCGCTGTCGTCGAGCTGAGCCTTGCCGACATTTCACGGGCTTCTCTGGCATCGCTCGACACTGCCTGGATGACGCTGGAGTCTCTGGACACACGGTCGCCAAACTGCTTGAAGGCAACCAACTGTTCGCCTGTCAAGCTACTGAGTGCCTTCTGCTCTTGGGCAGAAAGACTGGATTGGTAGGTCTTGTCGCCGCTTGCGCGGATCTGACCACCAATGATCTTTCCATCCAGACCCGCATGGGCCGCAGCGCCGAATGCCAGGCGTGCAACCTGGGCTTGGCTGAGCCCGGTACTTTGCGCCACGGTCTGAACGACCTGATCCATTTTGTTCAACGTGTCGCCGAGTTGTTCGAAGCTGCTCGATGTTGAGCCTTGGCTGTTGCGCGTCGAGCGTAACTTGCTCAGCCCTCGCGAGAACACTTCCGACAACGCCGCCGACCTCTCGGTAGTTGCCGTCACGGCTTCGCCGCGTGCGGCATCGACCTGCCGGCCAGCTTGCTGCACATCCTGCTCGGACACCCGCATCGACACGACCCGCGACGCGAACCCCTGGTTGCGCAACAGGCTGACGGCGGTTCGGCCGGTCAGGGCGTTCGACGAGAAGGTGTCGCCGGAGAGGTCATTCTGCCAACTGCCCATGAAAGCCGAGGTGCGGTTCGGGGCCAGGCGCATCTGGTCCATCGACACGTTGCCCAGGCTGGTGTTGCCGAGAGCCGCCGACCCTGTCGACGATCCCAGTACCGCTTGCAGTCCGGAAAGCCCGCCGACCATGGCCGTGCCGAAGTTCTCCATGCGCTTCAATGCTGCCCAGGCGATGACGGGAATGCTGATCGACAAGTAGCCGACCACCGCCTCACCGGAGATCGTGCGCGAGTAGATGCTGGACGCGGTCTGCAGCGTGAGCCCCTTCATGCCCGTCCCGAGATCGGCCGCTGCCGCAATGTCGTAGGCCGCGTAGATCGAGGCCATGTAGTTCAGCACCGCATAAAGGGGAGGCCAGAGCTGAATCCAGATCAGGATCGCCGCGTAGCCTTTGAAGGCCATCAGGGTCTCCCGCCCGCTGGTCAGCAGGAGCAGGAGAACAAAGAGCGGGAAGAGCGCATAGGTCACTGCTTCGATCACGTTGCGGAACACCGGCAGCGCCTGCTCGGCCATCTTGCCGGCATTGATCCAGGCAGCGTTCTGCTGAGCGGTTCCCTGGGCACGTCCCACGGCCAGCACCATGGCCGCCGGGTCGTTCACCTTCTGTCCGACGATCTGGCCGGTATCGGCGATGGCGTTGAGCATCGCATTCTGGCGAATGATGTCCGCCGCAGTGGCGGATGCCGAGGCGATGCTGTTCTTGATGTAAGCCTGCTGGACCTGACCGGCGATCACGCTGGCGGCGGCAGTACTGGGCAAGGTGGGATTCAGCCGGAAGGCGAGTTGCCCCTGGATGCGGCTGATCTGGGCCGGGACGCGGCCACTCAGATTCACGTAGGCGTTGGTGCAGGTGTCGACCGTCGTTCCGGTTGCATTGGTGAGCGGCGTGAAGCGCGCTGGATTGGGGGGCGCCATCAGGGACCAGACATCGTCCGAGGTGGAGAACGTGGCTGGCGAAATCGTTCCGTCGAGAAGATCGTAGGTGGTGCAGTTGTGGATGAAGTTGATCAGGTCGGTGCGGAAGTTCGGATCCTGGAACACGACCCCACCGGTTTCTCGGATCAGCCGGTTACCGAACATCAGCCCATTGCGTTCGTAGCTGAGTTCGCTGGGCAGCGCGCCGGCGCCGGGGATGACCTGGAAGGCGGTCTCGAACAGGCCCGTCAGCGTATGGCCAATGGTGCTGGTGAGGCTGCCGAGCACGGCCGCCCCGAAGGGCACGTTGTCGACGACCTGAACCGGGGCGCTGCCCGTCTTGTCCACGATGCCGACCGTCACCTTGGGAACGATCAGCAGCGAGAAGACCAGCACGACGGTGGCGAGCCACTTCCAGCCCTGGAGCTTCTCGGGTGCAAATGCATAGGCGATGAGGGCGGCAATGAAGCCGCAGAAGGCCACTGCGGAAACGGCGGACGCATAGTCGCCCGAAGCATGGATAGCGGCTGCTGCATTGAAGACCCCGAACAGGCTGGCCGAGTTCTGGTAGGCGTAAATCTCCCACATGGCTGTTCTCCCCGATCAACCGAGACTCAGCGCGCCATGAAGGCAGCTTGCTGCCCGAGCATGTCCATGACGTGCTGGGGCATGCTGGAGCGCAGTTGGCGTTCCAGCTCTTCCAGATGGCCGGAGACGGCCCGCACGGAGCCGACCTTCTGGTAGAGGGTGTTCTTTTCCTGGGCGATCTGGGAAAGCATGGTCAGCGCCCGTTGGCGAATGTCGCGTGCTTGCTCGCGCTGGGTCTGCTGCAGCGTGTAGTCCTTGTCGAGGGCGGCCAGGCCCAAGCGCAGATTGCGCTCCAGGAACACGTAGGCGTAGTCCGCGGCGATCAGGTCGCGGTACTGCCCGATCAAGCTGTCGGCCAGGCCCGAGCCGGGGATGCTCGTGCCGATCGAGAGCATCTTGTAGACCGGCTCCGTGGTCTGGTTGACGAAGCCGACCTCGGCCGAGTTGTTCGGGATCGCGGTGCGGGTAGCGATCTTCTCGGCGATCGAGCGCATCAGCGCTTCGACCTTCGCGGTGAAAGGTGTGTGGTTGTAGCCCGTGTTCACGGTCACCACGTCGCACGAGGAGTAGTCGTTGCAACGCAGCAGGTGCTGGACGACATCGCTGCCGCTGCCCGCTGCCTGGCCGTAGAGCAACTGGCTGATCGAGGTCAGCGTGGGCGCGATGGTCTCGGGATCGCGCCCCGACTCTTCGGGGTAGTAGATCACTGTGCCGACGATGCTCATGATCAGCTCGCGCTCGTTGTCGTCGAGGTAGGTTCCCGTCTTCTGCAAAGCCTTCCAGGTGAGGTTGCCAACGAACGGTGCCTTGTTGCGGATGTTGGCGTCGCCGGAGCTGCGCGCGGAAGCCAGGATGCTGGGCCGGTCGCTGGCGCAGCGGCGCCGCGCTGCGTCGCGGTCGCTTTCCATGCCCAGATCGACCGCCAGATCGGCGCAGGCCTCCTGCGAGCTGTAGCCCACGGATTCGGCCGCGGTGCTGACGATGGCCTTGGCGGTTTCGCAGGAGTTGATGCGGGCGTTGTTGATCCAGGTCTCCAAGCCCTTGGCCCACTTGGTGAGGCCCCCCAGCAAGGGCGACACGGCTTCGAGCGCCAGCTGGAACGCGATCCCGGGCAACGCAGCCGTGATGTTCCTGAGCATGTTCTTGAACTCTTCAGCCGAGATGTGGCTGAAGCTGCCCCCGAAGACGTCGATCCCGCCGCAGCCAGCCTTCGCACTGGGGAACTGGATCGCCGCGAGCTGGTAGACCTTGTTGGGCGAGCGCATCATGAAATTGCCGCCCGTGTAGGTGTTGTAGGCCTGTCCCCTGAAGGCGCCGGGCGCGGTGTAGTTGCCGATGGCCCCCAGGTTGTTGAACATGTTGTTGACCTCGGCGTTGAGATCGCCGGCGCGCAGCGTCGGTGAGGTCGCTACCAGGCTGGCGGCGACGGAAGCCGCCAGCACACGGCGCAGTGGGGTGGTTGTGCTCATGCTCATGGAGTTCTCCTATGGCAGCGCCAGGCGGCGCGTCGCGCTGGGCAACATCGCCACGCCTTCCGGGCTGCTGACGATGGCAATGCGCTCAAGCAACTGGGCCTCGGAAAGAATCCCGAAGCCGATGGGCGTGATCTGGCCGCTGAAGGGCTGAGCGAGAAAGACGGCGGGCACCTGCGACACCTGCAGGGCGGTCGCGATTCCGTTGTCGCGGCGGGCCGATGGGAAGCCCGGCATGGGGCCGCCGTCGATGCTGATGGCGACGACCTGGATGCCGTGTCGGCCCTGGAAGGCTTCCAGCACGGGGGCGAAGGCGTGGCAGTACGGGCAGTCGGAGCGGTAGAAGAAGAACAGGACGTGGTCCTTGCCCAACTGGGCCACCGTGCGCGAGCGGTCGGTGCGCTGCGTCTCCTCGAAGACCTCCAATGCTTTCGCGTTGACCGGGCGGCCTTGCAGCGTCGGGTCGAGTTCCGGGGTGGCCCAGGCCACGCGACGCGCCACGTCGGCGAAGGTGGACGCCTGGTTCACCACCTTCGCTTCGAGTTCCATGTAGCGCCGAACGTTGGCTTCGGTCGGCCGCATGATCGCGACGTTGCGGTATTCCTCCAACGTCTTCTGCAGGCGTTCGAAGTCTTCAAGTTCCGGGGCGCGGGCCGCCTTTGCCTTTTCCGCGGGTTGCGGTGGCGCAGCGGAGGCAGCCGGTGCCGGGGGCGTGGCCGGCTTCTCGTCGGGTGAGGGATCCTCATAGAAATGCCAGCCTCGCCAGGCGTCGCGCCAATAGGTCGCGCTACCGTCATGAGCCGAGGAGACGGCCAGAACTGTCGACATGCCGAATGCGAGGAGCAGGCGAAGCAGGGTGCGGCGTTGCATGGCGGCTCCTATTGCAGCGAGCGGGGCGGCAAGCCGTCCAGGCAGTAGTTGATGCCGACGTCCACCGTCTGGCGGCGCGGCGCGGCGGCGCCGGGAAGCAGCACGCCGTCCTGCCAGAAGCTCACCTTCAAGCGTGCGCAGCCAGGCTGGGCGTACCGCCGTTCGGTCGACACGTCGATGTAGATCGGTGAGGTCGCCTTGAAGCGCTGCGTGATCGCGTCGGCGATCTCGCCGGTGAGCACGCCGTAGGCCTTGCCGTCTGTTGCGCGCAGCGCGGCGAACATCACCGGGCGGGCGTCGGGGGCCGGTGTGCGGACCGGCGCGTCGGCATGAACGAGAAGCGGCAGGCACAGCGCGCCGAGCGCCAGGAAGGTGGAGGTTTTCATTGGCAGCGCCCCTGTCCGTAGTAGCAGTTGGTGGATCGGGTGGCGTTGCCCGACTGGAGCGCGCCCACGTTGGGAAGGGTGGGCACGATGGAGGCGTAGAACTCGGTGAGGTCCATCGCCGAAAAGTCGAGGGCCTGCAGCTGGTCAATCGTGAAGCCCGAGCAGTCCGGGTTCTCCCCACTGCCCCAGCCCTTGCCGATCTGCATGCGTCCCTGCTCGTTGACGATTCGCGCGAGCACGCTGTTGAAGCAGCACTTGCCCGTCGTGTGCTCGATGCACGAGACGCAGCTCCCGAAAATGCGGATGCACGAGGAGCAATAGGTGCCCACGGTGTGGCACAGCCGTGCGCCTTCCTGCATGGCGATGCGGCCCTCGCTTTCGTTGCAGGACATCATCGACATCACGATGTAGATGACCACGGCGATGGCGAGCGACCACGGATCGAAGGCGACCACCAGGCTGTCTCCGGCGTAAAGCACCGAAGAGCCCGCAGGCAGCGCCGCGCCATTCACGGCGAAGGTGACGCCGTAGGTCGTGAACGTGCCGGAGAAGCCACCGCTCATCAGCAGTGCCTGCATACCCTGGTAAAGGAACTGGCGGTTCTCCGAGTTCATGAGCACGTCGAAGACCAGGCGCGAGCCGACGCCGAACATGCTTTGGTTGCTCATGCCGGAGCCGGCGGAATCGGACTGGCAGCAGTTCTTCAGCAGGCGGTCGCGGCACGAGCCGGCCTCGCCGGAGAAGACGCGCAGGTTGTCGGGGTCGAGATAGACGCCCGCCTCGCGCGCCGCTTCCATGAACGACATGGAACGCGCGAAATCCGCGTCGTTGGTGTAGGTCGTGTTGAAGCAGGAGCTGCCCAGGCAGAACACGTTCGCAGGGCAGTTCGACACCGAGGTCGTGGTCTGCGCCGGGGCCGGGCAGGTGTAGGTGTCCTGGTAGACCTCGCAGGCGCCGGTCTCGGCGTTGGTCTGCTTGCAGGTGCTCGCGGCCGGCGTGCACCCGCTGCTGGCGAGCGCCGCGCATTCGTTCGTTTCCGCGCCCGAGCTGCAGCTCAGCGTGCGCTCGTAGGACCAGCAGGCGCGCGTCACGGTGCGGCCGTCGATGATCTTGCTGCCCGGGCCATCGACACAGCGATCGGCCGTGGCGACGCTGCAGCGGCCGCCGGCCGGCAGGGTGGCGCTGCGATCCACCCAGGTGTCCGTCTCATGCTGATCCATGGTCGGCTGACGGAAGGACAGAGGCAGCGTCCATCCCGCGGCGCCGGTCAGCGTGGCCGATCCTCCCGGCATCGCGCAGCGCATGCCGACGTCGAGGTAGACCGCCGAGCCGCCGGCCGTGCAGCCGTTGTCCGGATCCGGCTGGCTGATGACGAAGCACTCGTCGGCGCCGCCCAGTGTGCCGCCCCCATCGCCGAGCGACAAGGTGTTCCCCGGCACGCTGCCGGCGGGGCACGCATAGACGGGCGTGCCGTACTGGAAGGTGTAGGCGCAGTTGCCGTCGATGCACCCGGAGCCAGGCATCATCACGACCTGGAAGGGGCTCCAGCAGTAGCCCTGCCAGTGCGGCGACAGGTTCGTGACGAACGCGGCCTGCGATGAGGGCGTGGTTGGCAGGTCGAGCACCTGCCAGCCAATGCATGCGCCCTGGCCGCCCGCGGCGTAGAAGCGGAAGTGCTGCAGGCCATCGGCGCGGATGCGGCACTGCGCTTCGGCCACCATGTAGTCGGCGCCGTTGCGATTGGCCTGTGCATGCGCGAACCAGGCGCCATCGCTGCAGCTCGGTGTCAGTTCGACCTCGACCGTCAGATCGCGGCGGGTCGAGTAGTTGCCGATGCCGGTGTAGCGCTGGCAGATCTTGGAGGTGGTGCCCGCCAGCGTCGTGAGATCCGAGGTCGTGCACCCGGAGTAGTAGCTGGCGAGGCTGCCCAGCACGCTGTTGGGATTGGCGGCGATGCTCCGTGCGGCGGCCACCGAAGGGTCGTAGGCCGAGACCGGCGTCCTCGGCGTGTTCGCAGAGGTCATGGCGCCGGTTTGCGCCTGGCAACTGGGGTCGTTGGGCGTGGCGGCGCACGCTGCCAGGCGGCTGTTCGCTGCACCGGAGAGGCTGGGCTGGCCGTAGTAGGCGGACTCAGGCGGCGTGGTCGTGTAGCCGGGCACGACGCTGGTGGCGCTGGTCGAATTGACTGAGGGGCGCGCGGCGGCGTTGGCGGCCTGGCCGGCTGCAGTGCCTTCTGCACTGGACTGGGCGAGCGCGGAGGTCTGCGTCGAGACGAAGCAGAACAGGGTGAACCAGATGATGAGGCGGCGCATGGCAATCCTCCCTATCGCTTCAGGCGGGCGAGAAACACGCCGGCCTCGCGTTGGAAGGCCGGCGCCGCGCGACGCATGTGTTCGAGCGCGTAGTCCAGGGTCACGTCGCCCGCCGTGCTGACGAAGTCGGTCGGCGGCGGGCAGGTGCCGCTGGCGCAGGCCTGTGGCTGTTCGCCGTTGCGGGCGAGGACGAAGGCAGGCACGCGCTTGATCGCGTAGCGGTCGAAGGCCTGCGGATCGATCTGGACCGAGACCTGCCGGGGGCCGATGAGCTTTTGCACCCTGGCCACCGTGTCGCGTAGCGAGCCGCCAGCCAGACCGCGCAGGACGATGGCGGCGCGGGCCTGCGCTGCTTGATCGACGAGGCGTGTCAGCGTCGCTTCGGGCATGCCCAGGCTGGCGAAGACGAGCAGACCGGGGCCTGAGCCGATCCCTTCGGCCGGTGGCGGGTCCGCGGCGTAGCCGCCCGCGATCGCCGACAGATCGGGCAGCGCTTGCGTCAGCGGCTTGGACAAGGCGTCGATGCGTGGCGCGGCGTTCGGCGTCGGAAGCGGCGGCAGAGTCGCGTGTTGCCGCTGTGCGCGGCGGACGTCTTCCTCGGTGACGGTGGGCGTGTCGCGGCGTGCGCGTTCGATGTCCGCTTCGGTGACCGTCGGTGTGGGCTGGGCCTTTGCGGCCGCGACCCACACGAACGCCGCCAGAAGTGCGGCCATGGGGGTGCCCAATCCGGAAAGCCGGCGGACCATGAGAAGTTCAGTAGCCCACACAGCAGTTCCTTTTGCGAAACAGCATGAAAGCGAAGTCTTCGCCGCGAACCGGGTATTCCTTGCCCGCTCCCCAAGTGATCGTGGTGCGCCCGAAGGGCTGGCAGCAGCGGCCGCCTTCCTTGTCCGTGTTCGGGATCGGGTAGGTGAGCTGGGTCTTGTAGGCGGTCTTGTCCATGACCGGCAGGAAGTAGGGACCGCACAGCCCAGGCGTGCCATGCCAGCCCCAGGCGATCAGCTCGCGGTGCATCTTGGCGGTCAGGCGCTGGGCCAGCAGCGCGGCGGTGCGCACGCCACCCAGGTGGTAGGGCACATGGCCATCCAGCGGATAGATGCCCCCTTGGCATCCGGCGCACCAGAACATCTCGCGGATGCCGAAACCCACGGTGGCCGCCACGCAGTCTGCAGCGCAGGCCGCCACGGCAACCGGATTGGCGAACAACACGGCGTCCGGGTTGAGGATCAGCGTGAGTTCATCGTCCGCCCAGAGCGGATCGACCTCGGTCATGTAGGCGAGATCGAAGGAGCCTTTCTCCAGGCAGGGGAAGTCGGTGACGACCTCCAGCCAGTACATCACCGGGTTGATGTAGAAGTGCGCCTGGTAGAAGCTGCCGCCGTCGCCATCGCCTTCGGGGCGTGTGAAGCGAGCGGCTTCGGGTGCAGGCAATCCCGGGTCGAGGTCGACGCCGCCGAGAGAGACCAGGCAGAAAGGCTTCCTGACCGCTTCGACGTGCCGCGCCGGCTCCCAGAATCCGATCGACAAACCGATGGTCGGATTGACGCCGCAACTGCACAGCGGGCTCGAAGGATTGGGAATGTCCTCCTGGCTGCCGATGTTGCCGAGCGTCACGCTGCCGATGGACAGGGGCAGGATGCACGACCAGCAGATGTCCGTGATGGGGTTCGGAAAGCGGCCGACGCAGGTGGCCGCGCCGGCGGCCTGGGTCGGCAGCGCGGCGAGTGCCCCAAGGAGCGCGAGAAGAAGGCGAAGCCACGTCATCGTGTCACCTCCAACTCGTCGATGCGCAGTCGCTTGCCTTCCTGCGAGACCAGCGCGGGCACCTGCCGGATGCCCAGGCGCCTGGTCAGCATGCCGAGCTGGTCGTAATAGACCGGCAACTGCCAGGCCTGCATCAGGTCGAGGTAGGAGCCGCCCGTCAGGATCGGTTTCACGTGGCCGTCGTACTGGACGATCAGTCGGCGGGCCTGGGCGACCTGGCGCGGATCGCGGGCATCGAAGAACAGCAGGCGCCGAGGCAGCGAGACGATGTCCAGCGGATTGGCGCGGGTGCCTGCCGCGAACATCAAGCGGCCCTGGCTGTCCTGCACGTTGCGCTCGAGCGTGTAGGTCGGGTCGTAATAGAAGCTGCGCTTGGCCTGCGTCGTGGACAGGCCCGCGACTGGCTCGGGATGGCGCACGGCGTCGATGCCGCGATGGCGGGCTTCCTCCTGCAGCCGGCGCAACTCGCCGCTGGCCTCTTTTTGGCGCAGCCGTTGCTCGATGAACTTGAGCAGGTGCGGCTCGGCAATGTCGTACGTGGGGCCGATCACGCCGGCGTCGAACGCGCGTGCGGACGACATGGCCAGGAGCAGCGCAGCCCCCGCTGCGCGGGCCGAGAAGCGCACAGTGATGCGTCTCATCGCACACCTCCGGCCGGGCAGCGGATCTGGCGCACGAGCTGGGTGCGCGCGGCCAGGTCTTGCTGTTGGGTCGCGCGGATCAAGCCCATCAGCACCGGATCGCCGCCTTCGCGGGCCAGGGCGTGGCGCAGCTCGGCGGTGCTCAAGGTGCGGCCGCATTGCAGGCGGTAGGCGCCGAGATAGACCTTGGCGCCCTCGGCGGCGGCCGGCGCGATCTGCTGCAGCAGCGCCAGGAAGTCGGCCATGGGCATGTCGCCCTCGGCGGTGATGGCGCCGCGGGCCGGGCTGGTCTGGGCGTGAGCGCTCGAGAAAGCCAGCAGCGCGATGAGCGCCGAGAGCACGGCGATCGCCACGAGCAGCGCGAAGCGGATCAGTCGAGTGGTGCGGGAGCGGTGGACCATGGCTGCTCCCGTCAATAGAGCGGATCGACCACGCCGATCACCTGTTCGGTCTTCACGAGGCCGGACTGGCGGTAGCGGGAATCGAACGAATCGAGGCTCAGGCCCTGCACGTAGAACCACCCCGGGGGAATGACGCCGGCGGCGATGGGTTCCAGCGGCCGCCGGTCGAAGGCATGGGTCTTGGCGATGCCGACCGGCTCGCCGTTGATCCGCACTTCGCGTCCGACCACGGTGATCGTGTCGCCCGGCAGGCCGCGCACGATCTTGAAGAAGGGCTGGCCGGCGAGGCCCGGGTAGTCGCGTGCGCCGTCACCGGCGAACGCGAAGACGACGAAGTCGCCACGGCGCAGGGCGTGCTGACCGGGATGCAGGAGCGCGACCTTGTAGGGCAGGCTCGGCGTCCAGTTGAACAGCAACGGCACCCGGGGCGTCGCGTCGAAGAACAGGCGCAGATAGGCCAGCGCCCAGATGGCGAAGACCGGCAGGTAGAGGTACCAGCGCCGGCGCATGTGGCGCAGGAAATCCGCTGCGGCATCGCGCAGCCGAGCCATGCCACGCGGGCGTGGCGCGGGCTGATGCAGGTCGAGCTGATGCAGGTCGGGCTGATGCAGGTCGGGCTGATGCAGTTCGGGAAGGGGCAGGATGGTCATGGCGTCTCCACCTTCTGGCGCAGGCGCGCCGTGAGATCGACCGTGTAAGGGGAGGGGCCGGCGACGGAGGTCTTGAGGACCACCAGGCAGCCGCACTCGGCGGGCAGGCTTTCCAGTGCCACGGGCAGCCGCTGGGCGAAGGTGCGGGCCATCTGCAGCGTGGCCTGGCGTTCTTCTTCCGAGCGGGCGGTCGTGAGGCGGCGTGTGAACTCGTCTTCCCGGGCGCGGTACACCTCGGCGAGATCGACGACGCCGATGGTTCGTGCGGGTCGGATCACCTGGCGGTCGTAGGCGAGCAGTGCGCCAGCCACGACGATCAGGCTGATCAGCGCATTGGCGATGAAGAGGGTGCGCGCGGGCACTGGACGCCCCGCGTGTCGCTGCGCGACATCCTCTCCAGGAGCAGCAGAGCCCCTTTCTTCGGGCGGTTGGGCGGACGTGCTCATAGGGCGTGCCCCCGCTGGCGCAGCAACGTGGCGATCGCCTCGTCGATGGAATAGCCCTGGGCGCGCAGTTCGTCGATCGGCGCGTTGTCCTCGAGCTTGTTCGAGAAGAGCAGGTGGGTTGCCGGGTCGAGGATGTTGCGCGCCACGCCCTCGCCCACGGGCGACGAGATGTAGAGCTCCGAGAAAGCACCGGCTTCCGTGCGCAGCGAGTTCAGAAGCCGCTTCTTCGGCTCGTCCATCGTGAGCCGGCCCTTGCGGTCCAGCATCTCGATGGACTCGGGCTTTTGCCGCAACAGGAAGACCCAATCGGAGCAGTTGAACGCCGCTTCCATCTGCGCCGAGCCGTAGTAGTCGTCGGCCGATTGCGTCGCAGTGCCCAGCGCTCCGCCGTACTTGCGAGCGCGGCGCGCGGCTTCCTCGACCACGGCGGCCTTCACCGGATCGTCGGCGCCGATGTCGCCCAATTGCTGCTTCAACTCGTCAATAAAAAGTACCTTCCTGCGATTGCGCGTCAGGTACATCTCGCCGGTGATTTGATGCAGCAGCAGGATGTTCACGACCGCGTGCAGGTCGGGGCGGCGCTTCAACTCCTCGTTCTCAATGACAATGAAATCGTTGCTGAAATCGACGTTGGCGCGGCCCTCGAAGAAGCGTTCGTACTGCCCCCCTTTTGCATAGGGGTTGAGCATGATCGCGAGATCCTTGATGCGCTGGTCGTTGATCGCGCCGAGTTCTTCGAGCGTGCCGGTGCGAAAGGCATCGCGCAGGCCGGTGATGGTCAGATCCTGGCCGTACTGGCGCCACAGCTTGAGCACCATCGCAGAGATCGCCTTGTACTGGACCTCCTCCAGCGAGTGCTGCATCGAGGCCATCTTCGAGATGCCCGGCACGAGCATGTCGATGTCCTCGTTGATGTCCTGGACGATGGAGAAGGGGTTGAGGCAGATGTCCACATCGGGCTTGAACTCGATGTAGGTGCCGCGCGCCTTGCGGCAGAGCTTCTCGAAGGAGCGACCGAGGTCGAGCATCCAGACCTTGGCCCCGATGGCGCGGTAGGACCACGCCATTTCGTTCATCAGGACCGACTTGCCCGAACCGGGGGCGCCGATGATGGCGAAGTTGTAGTTGCCCAGGTCGTTGTCGAACAGGTCCAGCGTCATCAACTGCCCGCGCCGGCCGCCGAAGACCAGCGCGGGTGTGCGCGTGCCGCGCCACTCGGCGATCAGCGGCGCAAGGTGGATGGCGTTGGCCATCGTCTTGCGCGTGACCCGGCGCATCTTGGCCAGATCCTTGTGGAAGCGCTCGGTCAGGGTCATCGGCAGGCTGGCGAGCAGCGCCTGCCGGTGCATGTACGCATCGGCGTTCAAGGTGAAACCGCGGCCGCGCCAGATCGCGTTGGCCGCTTCATGGGCCGCGGCAGCCTTCTCCGGCCTGGAGAAGATGGCGAGCTGGTGGTACATGCTGACCAGGTTCCCGCCGGTGTCGATCGCATCGGCAGCGGCCGTCCAGTCGTCGAGCTTCTTCTTGACGTCCGGCATGACGTCGGCCATCTTCGATTTGGCGTTCTGGGTTGCGCGGACATGGTTCGCCGTCACGACCTGCTTGGTCGCGTTTGGGTCGAGGACGTGAACGCCCAGCGTGAGCAGGAACGGTGCGCTGTACTGCAGCGCCGGCTGCATCAGGTCGCCGATCAGCGAGCCCATCTGCCACAACGCAAAGCGCTCGGGGAAGGACTTGATCGAATAGAAGCGCGCTTCGAGGACTTCGGGACTGGATTCCTTCCAGAAGTTGATGCCGCTCGGGTGTGGATCCTGGATGGTGTCGAAATCAACGATCTGGTCGCGCAACTCGCGCCCGTCGTCGTAGTTGAGGTCGGGTGCGTCGGTGCTGGACAGCCGATCCGGGTTGGTGAAGATCGCGCACCAGTTGATCAGGTCGGCCGCGTCGCACACGCGATTGGGCAGCGAGGCCGAGCGCAGCGTGGAGGCCATCGAGTCGCGCAGCGCCAACAACTCGTCACGCTTGCTCAGGTTCTCCGGGTCGCTCGGCAGCGTCACCGAGAGCATCAGGCGGAAGTCGCGGATCGTGTAGTGAAAGCCGGCGGTGAGCGACTTCTGGGCGCCGGCCAGCAGGTGGCCGACCCGCTGGCGGGCAAGCGCCCGGAACAGGTTCTCGTTGCGCGCCGGGCGGCCCCAGTGCTGGGCCTTGTCGAGCTGATCCTCGTCTTCGACGCGCAGGTTGGCGTAGCGGCGAAGCTGCGGCCGGATGTGCGGCGACGCAAACAGATGGACCTGCACGCCCGTGCCCGCGGGGCAGTTGGCATAAAGCGAGACGAGCACTTCGGCCATGCGGTCATCGGCGCCCGACTGCGGCATCAGCTCCAACATGAAGCCCATGCCATCGCGATTGGCGAAGATGCACTCGGCGTCGAGGTAGCCCATGTAGGGCAGCCAGGCAGCGAACTGCTCAGCCGGGCTGTCGGGCGAGACGCCCAGCCCGAAAGGCAGTTGCAGAGGGCGCCATCCGGCGTGATGGCTTTTCATCGCGGCACCTCCGGGGTGTTGTCTGTTCCCAGTCCGGGCAGCAAGGCCGAGGGCCGCGCGATGGCGGGCACTGCGTCGCTGCGGGCTGCGTTGT
Organism: Thauera sp.; assembly: GCA_023150215.1. GTDB lineage: Bacteria > Pseudomonadota > Gammaproteobacteria > Burkholderiales > Rhodocyclaceae > Thauera. Next base: position 17,541 of record JAKLLJ010000001.1, read on the forward strand.
CGTTTGTGGTCGGGGCGCTGCTCGCCGCCGGCGGCGGGCGCAAGGGGGTGTAGGCCTCGCGGATGCGCTGTTGCACGTGGTCGATCAGCCAGCGGCCCTGGTCGATCTGGACGTAGACGTGGGCCTGGTCGTACAGGTCGCCGTCGATGTCTTCCCAGGGCTTCACCCACAGGCGCAGGTAGCGGGCCTGCGCGCGCAGCGCCGAACCTTGTTCCTGAGACGAAGATCCACCGGCAGCCGGCAGGCCGTCGCGTGGCACCGCGGGCGCCGGCACCTGACGTTCAACCGGAGTGGCGCTGCGGGCGGTCTGGCGCTTGCGCAGGCTCGGCAGGTTGTTTGCCACCGCGTTGGCGTAGGTGCCTGAAACCGAATCGCAGGTCACGCCGTCCGGTGCCTTGCAGGCGTACTTGGAGTCGCCACCCAGCCCCGACATGGACATGCAGCCGCTCAGGGCGAGCACGGCGACGAGCGGGAGCAGGCGAGCGCCGATCTGTAGACGCGAGTTCATGGCCGGCCCCCCGTCGTTGCCGTTGTCGTGGCGAGGCGTGCCTCGATCGCGGCGCGGTCGATGAAGCCTTCGGTGCGCTCGCCGTTGGCCCAGATCAGCGTCGGCGTGCCCTGCATGCCGAAGCCGCGGGCGAGCGCGAGGTTGCGCGCGATCGGGTGCGCGCAGGGCGCGCCGGTGTGCTGCAGGCTGGCATCGCCCTTGGCCATCCAGTCGCGCCAGGCGGTCTCGCGGTTTGCGGCGCACCAGATGGCGATCGGACGGGCTTCGCCCAGGTAGGGGACGAGGAAGGTGTAGATCGTGACGTTGTCGATGCCGGCGAGCTCCGCTTCGAGCTGCTTGCAGTACGGGCAGGCCGGATCGCTGACGACGGCGAGCTTGCGGGCGCCGGTGCCGCGCACGGTACGGATGGCGTCCTGCAGCGGCAGGCGGTCGAAGGCGATCGGTTGCGGTGCCGCAGCGGCGGCATTGGCCGGATCCGACTGAGCACGCTGCGCGAGCTTCGGCCCGGTCAGGTCGCGCATCGTTTGCGTGTCGAACAGCCGGCCGAAGACTAAGTAGCGCGGCTCGCTCGCGAACACGTAGGCGACGTTGCCGTCCATCCATACCTCGTACAGGCCCTTGACCGGCGCCGGTGCGATGTCGGTGAATCGTGTGCCCGGGTGGGCCTTCTCAAGCGCGCTGCGCAGGCGGGCGCTCTCGTCCGGTGCGGCCTGGGCCTGCGTCGCAAGGCCTGGGGCGACCAGCAGTGCGAGCAGCGCGCCGGTGACAACGAGGCGCCTGGGCGTGGTTGGGGATACGGGTTGGGATTGGCGCGTGGACGGCGCTGCGTGCCCGCCCTCAGTAGTCGGGATCATGAGCGACCTCCAGGTAGCGATTGGCGGGGGATGTGTTGGCGCGGCTGGTGGTCGCCGTCGTCATCGGCGTGTCGATACGCACGCCCTTGGTGATCACCACGTCGACTTCACGCGCGGCGTCCACCTCGATGACCGGGAAGGTGTTCTCGGCCAACTTGATGTAGTACTGGGCGAGGCGGTCCAGCGCTTTGCCGACGCCGGTACCAAGCCCGGCGCGGTAGGCTTCGGCGCCGGAGGCGCTGGCCACGGTGCCGAGGGCCGAGGTGCTGTACTCGGTGGATGAGGTGGCCAGGCCCTGGCCGATGCCGCTGACCACGCCGGCGAGCAGTGCGTTGGCGAGCATCTGGCCTTGCTTGGTCACCAACCTGCCGCGCAGGCCGACCTTGCCGTCCTCGCCGTAGACCGTGCCCTGGATGCGCACCTCGAGCGCGGCGCCGTCGGCACGCACGCAGGACAGGGATTCGGTGCGCAGGTAGGCGCGTTCGCTGCTGATGTCGCCGTAGCCGGCGGCGATCACGAAGCACTCGCGGTACTCGCCGCGCATGCGGTTGGGCAGGATCGAGTTGTCGGAAAGGCGAATGAGGACCGGGTGCGGATTGCTCTGCGATTGTCCGCCGGTGGGTGCATCCAGTCCGCCGAGCAGCGTGCCTCGGGTCAAGCTGACCGGCAGGAAGGTCGAGACTGTGCGGGCCTCGTTCGCCTTGGCGGTATCGGCAGTGCCAGCGGTCGCCTGGGGGCCGGTGGGCGCAGGTTGACCGTTGTCCGTGGCACGTTCGCGCGGCGCGATGGAGACGCGGGAAATGCGAGGCGCTTCCGGTACGGTGGGTCGCGCGGGCGAGGTGCCCGGGTCCGGTGTTCCCGGCGGCATCGTCGTCGGCGACGGTTGCGGGCTCGGCTGCGGCGCGGGTTGGGGTGCGCTTTGTGGGGCAGGGGTTGGCGCTTGGGGCGTGGGCGTCGCCGCGGCCTGGTTCGCCGAGGTGAGCTTCTGCTCCAGCTCCGAGAAGCGCTGCATGGTGCGCTGTTCGAAGGCCGAGCGTTCCTTGTTGAGGCGGCTCTGCTCATCGCGCTCCGACTCGTACTGCGCCAGCCGGCGGCCCGCGGTGCCGACCCACTGATCGACCGGGTTGACCTGGGTTCCCGGCGGCATGACGCCGATGTTGGTGACGCTGCCAGGCTGATCCTGCCGCTTGGCGTCGGTCGCATGGGGCGGGGACGAGGTGAGCGAGAGGATCAGCCACAGCAGGCCGACGCCACCGACGAGGATCAGGCCGAGCAACCCGTACTGGCGCTGGCGCGGCGAGAGCCTGTCAACCACGCCGCGCAGCGCGTTGCCGGCGCGTTCGCGCACCGGAGGGATGTGCCCGCTCATGGCTGCACCTCCCGGCGGATCACGAAGACCAGCGTGCGTTCGCCCGGCCGCAGGTTGTGGTGCTCGATGGCAACGCCGACGACGCTGCCGGCCTCATCGTCCTCGCGGTCGAACTCCTGCTCAGTCAGCACCATGGGCGCCTCGCTCACGTTCTGGAGCACATAGCGCTCGCCGACCAGGCCGCGGCCGCGGTAGGTGCGCTCCAGCGTGAAGCGCGCTTCGCGCCACAGCGTGATGGGCTGGCCGATGTCCTCGACCTGGATGTCGGTGGGTGCGCGCTCGGAGGCCATCGCCACGAGCAGCGCTTTGAGGCTGCGCACGTGGCTCGCGGCGCTGCCCGGCGCGGGGCGCGGCGCGCTGGCGTCGGCGCGCCGCTGCAGCGCCGCCTTGTCCCGGATGACGATGGTGTCGGCCGGCGTGTCGGCGCGGCGTAGCAGCAGCGTGTAGGTGCCGCGGGCCGACGAGACGAAAAGGTTGATCGGCTTCTTGCCGTCGCCGACCGGGCGGACGTAGATCTCGCCCTTGTCGCGGTCGCACTCGATGACGATCTCGCCGGCCGGGTTGATCGCCGGTGTGATCGGCGAGGCGGCTTGGGGGCCTGTGCCTGCCGAGGGCGCCATGCCGGCGGGCAGGGCCGTCGTCGCCTGCGCCGCTGTGCAGCCGCTGCTGTAGATGTTGCCGAAGACGTCCGTGATGGGCGCGCCTTCGATGCGGATGCGGGTCGGCTCCTGGATCGACAGGATGGCCTCGATGGACGCGCCGTCGCGGGTGTCGATCACCTGCAGCGCGTTCGCGCTGCCCAGTCCGAAGGCAAGGGCGAGGGCCACCGCGACGCGGAGCGCCCCGGTGCGGGGGTCAGTGGGTCGCATACGGGATCTCCTTGAAGGTCTTTAGGTGCATGCGCGCGCCACCGAAGCTGAACTCGACCAGGTAGGCCTTCGGTTCGTTGGCGGTCTCGACGCCGTTGACGAGGGTGCGCAGGCGTCCGCGGATGACGACGCTCTGGCCGTTGCTGTCGGGCACGAGCTGCTCGAGCGCGAGCGCGGTGGTGGCGTTGATGCGCTTCAGGCGCTCGGCCTCGACTTCCTGGCGCGACTTGAGCTCGTTGTGCTGCGACGGCTCGATGTAGGTCAGCAGGACGTCCTTCTTCCAGTCGATCGTTGCCGGCGTGACGTCGAGGACCAGCCAGGCGATGAAGGTGCCCATCTGTTCCAGATAGGTGCCGCTGGCTTTCTCGTCGGTGACCCAGAAGGACTTATTGAGGGTGGGCGGCACGATCACCGTGCGCTCACTCCCCAGCACGTTGAGGAGGGCGATCAGCGTCAGAATCTGGCCGATAGCGAGGGCGCCGACCGCCAGGCCCAGGCCGCGGTTGCGGCGCTGGAGTTCCTTGCGGTCGGCATTGAGCCGTTCGAAGTCCATGGCGTCCTCCCGGCTCAGCCGACCATGCGGCGGATGTGGGAGGGTGGGGTGGCCGCGAGCGCCGTCATCGGCGTGCTCGGCAGGTTCCACCACAGCCAGTGCACGGCGAAGGCCGGGTGCTTGTCCGCCTTCAGCTTCGAGACCCAGCGCGACACCGCGATGCCCACCGCCATGCTGATGGCGAAGGACAGCTTGGTGCCGGAGACGTAGCCGATGAAGAAGGCGAACAAGACGGGCGCCGCGACATCGACGTCCCAGAAGCCGATCTTCCAGGCGTCGTCGAGACGACGCGGGATGTAGGTGTCGGTGCGCATGCCGGACTCCCTGGACCCGAGCCCGGCTTAGATGACCGCGCCCATGATCGCGCCGGCGATCACGAGGCCCACGGCACCGAAGATGGCCAGCCCGACGTAGAACAAGACGGGACCGAAGTTGCGCAGCGCAGCCAGCGAGATCAGCGCGACGACGAAACCGACGAAGCCGACCAGAGCCTTGATGCCGGGCCCGAGGGCCGAGATCTGCGTCAGCGCTGACGTGAGGGGGCCGGTGATGCCGGTGAAACCCACCAGGTCGAGGGCATAACTCGGGAAAGCCGCGAACAGCCCGAGCAGGCTGAGCGCAAGCAGCGTGAGGAAGGCGAGGGGACGGCGCACGTCCAGGCGGGACGGCGCAAGCGTTGCAGTGCTCATGGAAGACCTCCGTTGAAATGAGCGTCGAGAGACGGGGCGCGGACGGGTCGGAGCGGGTCGATGAGCGGGTTGCGAACGCGGGTCGAAGCGGGGGAAAAACGGGTGAGATGCGGGTGGGGATGCAGGTCGTGACGAGGGCCGTGCCAGCCGCTCAAGGCGGGGACGCAGCAGGCTCCGCGACGACCTCGACGCGCCGGTTGCGGGCGCGCCCGGCTGCCGTGTCGTTGGCAGCGGCGAAGCAGCACTTGCCCTGCGCCTGCACCGTGATGTCCGGCGCCAGCGCCGGGCGTGCGCGCAGAAGGTGATCGCGCACCGCTTCGGCACGCGCCTGAGCCAGCGCGTCGTTGACGGCGCCAGGGCCGATGTCGTCGGTGCGGCCGGCGATCGTGACGCGCGAATCGCCTGGCAGCGCGTCGATCACCCTCTGCATGACGGCCTGGGCGGTCGCGCCGAGCTGCGCGCTGCCGAAGGCGAACGGCACGCTCCAGCTCATTCGTTCCGCGGTGACAGGAGAGCCGATGCTGGTGCGGGGTGCTTCAGGGGCGGGTTCCACGGGCCTGACCGCCAGCGATGAAGGCGAAACCTCTGGGGCTGCTGCCGACGGCACTTCGGGGGCCGGGGCGGCGCCGATGGTCTTGGGTGTGCGCAGGGGGCATTGCGGTGGAACGCACTGAACGAAGTCGGCCTGCGCGCCGTAGCCGATCTGCGCAAGCTGGGGGGCGGACGCAAGCGCGGTGGGGGCATGTGTCGCCCGTGCAACCGGATTCGCGCATGAGGACAGCATGAGCGAGGTGGCCATGATCGGAAGCGACCAGAGCATGGAGACGGTGGCTTGACGGATCGTCATGGCGCCACCCGCACGGCTAGCAAGGGAATCGTCGGGCGTGCTGCTGGGCTTGCTTCATCCCGGCGAGGTGTGAGCGACCGGCGTGTTGCCGGCCTGTTGCCAGGCAACTGGCGGTACACCTTCCACGCGTAGCGCGCTCTGGCCTGCGTGCAGGCTTCTCCCTTCAGTTCGGTGCAGGCGGCGTTGTAGGCGCCGACGCTGTCCCAACTGAGACCTTTGCGAGCGAAGAGATCGGCCAGCAACCGTGCGCCGACATCGAGGTTCGTGCAGGGCTCGAACAGACGAGTTTCCGTGATGCCCTCGCGGGCCAACTGGGGCAGATGCCGGCTGTTGATCTGCATGAGGCCGATGTCGACCGACCGCGTGCGTTGGAAGTGCGAACGGTTGACCGCCTTGGGATCCAGGCTCGACTCGACTTTCGCGACTGCATAGAGAAGATCTGCCGGAATGCCATGGCGTTGGGCGATGTCATTCCAGCAAGCGTGCGCGCTGGCGGACACGCCGCACAGCAGGCAAACGGCAACGAGCAGTTGGCGGGGCATGAATCACCTCTCGACAGCCAGACCACCTTCCGCGATGGCGGAAGGACCAGGGAGTGGTAGGACCGGAAGGCCGGTCGGGGTAGGCAGCGGGTCGGCCTGCGTCGGGCAGGCGGGGTGATTCAGGCGGGTGGGGTATGCGGGTAAGTGCGCAGGTGAGCGAGCGGGTTGGGTCGCGACGTGGCGTCAGCCGCTCGCTTGCTGCAAACGGGGCTTGGCGCGTTCAGCCATGTTCATGCGGGCGTACTTGAGCACCAACGCGCCAGTGGGGTCGGCCTCGCTGCACAGCGCCACCGCGGCGGTGGTCAACTGGTCGAGCTGGAACTTGGGGTTGGGATGTTGATTGGCGGGCGAGCGTTGCACGTCTTGCAGCTGCTCGTATTGGGGGCGCCACATGGCTTCGCGGCGCCGTGCCGTGGCGGGGTCGCGCAGCACGAGCTGGGTGCCGAGATAGGTGAACAGCGCGCGATAGCCTTCCGGGGGCGTCAGCACGGCCGTGACGCACGCACTGATCAGGTCGGGAAAGCGAAAGGTCGGCGCCTGGTTCAAGGGACTCTTGAGCACGCCGTACAGCCACGTGTGTTCCTCGATCCACAGGCGTGTCTCGACAGTCTCCGGTGTGCCCGAAGACGATTGACCGGCTTGCGCCTCGCTGGATTGGGTGTTCGTGACCGGTTGCATGCTGGTGACCTCTCGATGTGGCATGGGGAGAAGCGTACCGATGCAGTTCCCTCGGGTCTCGGTCGAATTCGGGGGCTTTGACTGCGAATTCGTCACTGGACCTAATCTTGCGGCCCGGTGTGCTTGCGGCTGACGAGCGTCCAAGCATGATTGTCATTGCCTGCCAGACTTGGCAAGCTTGTCTCTCATGATTCTGAAATAGCTCAAACAGGGGAATTGCTGTTGAACATGGAGCATTGCTTGCTCAGTCAAGCTCGAATTGAGGACGAGAACCTCCCCGTGGCCGTGCTTCAGGCGGACGCGTGGCCCCTATGGCGCCGATGGCTGCGCTGGCCTACGCCACTGTCCAGGTTTCGGGGGGAGCGATGGCGGAAGTTGGTTGAGGGCGTTCGTCGGCTGGAAGGGGAAATGGACCTGGTGTTCCCGCTGCGCCGCAGGGCAGGAATCTTCAAGGGATCCACCGTGATGTGGGACCACCTTGCGCAGACTTCACCCTCCATCGACAAATCAACGTACGGAGGGTGGTGCTTCAAGGGAGTGCAGGGCAACCAGTCGCGTGTGACCAATCCGTGTGGCGCACTTGCCGAGACGATCCGGGTTCCCGATTTCGATTTCGACATCACCGAAGTTGAAGGGATATGCAACAGCCAATCGGAAGATCGGTCTTTCGATAGCGTTCAGGACTTCGGGCGCGACTATGCGGCGTATCTGAAAGTGTCGGCCGATGAAGCTGGCTTCGCGGTCATGACCCGGCATAGGGAGGTGCGTCTGATCCATTCGCCTGGCTCGGACACCCTCATGCTCCAGGCCTGGGATGGTCGGCTGTTCGTCTGTAACGGCGGGGGCAGCCATCACTTGGCGGGTGCAGCCTACATCGCTCGCGAGATCGGCCGGGCCATGCCGTTGCGAGCGCAGCTCTCGCTGGATTGTCTGAATGCACCGGCATGGCGCTGGCTGTTGGAGCAGTTCTTCGTCTTGCAGGTGCCACGCAACCATCGTGTCCTGGCTGACGTGGCGATGCTGGCCGGTGCCGCCTACCTGATCGAACTACCTGTTTGGGTCAGCCAATCGTCGCTGCTGCTGATTCCTAGCCAGGCTCGGGTGAGCAGAGACATCGTCGATATTCACCTGACGGCCGGGGTGAGGGAGGTCGCTGAAGACATCGCGGAGTTGCTCCGCTTGCAGGCGGAGACGGTGGTGGCCTTGGGACAGCGGTTTCCAGCTTTGCGCCCACAGCTCGACCGGATATTGCGCTGATGTCGGGTTTCGATTTGAGTTCGTAGTCCGAGGGACGCATTCCGGGTGTCGGGGCAAGAGCAGCCGATGTTGCGCGCGGGATTGCTCGACTGCACCGCACTCAACCTTGCCGGTGGAAGTTCGCGATGACGCGGCTCAGAAAGAGCGTGCCGACGACCGGCACGAGCGCCAACAGGGGCGGCGCGATGGTGAGCGGTACGAGGAAGGCCACGACGCTGCCACAGGCGAGCAGCACGAACGCGCTGGCATGCAGCGCAAACCATTCCGGGTCATGCGGTTTGAATTCCTTGGAGCGCAGGATGCGGACGATCAGGCCGTCGATCACCAGTGCCAGGATCACGAACGCCTGTACGGGCAGCCATTCGACCAGCGCGGCCAGGCGAAAGGTGGCGAGCAACAGGAGGGCGTCGATCGAGCGGAAATAGGCGTTGCCGAAGAAGCGTTGGTTTACGCGCTCCATTTCCTGGGTGACGGCTTCGGCCATGCGGTCGGTGTGTGGCGCCTGCGTGGCGTTCGGCACTGGACTGGCGCCGCTCAGAGCCTGGTTCATCGCCAGGGTGCGTTCCAGGATGCCTTCGGCCCGGGCCTCGCCCCAGAACGCCGTATTGAGCCCGTGTTCGTTGCGGATCTGGGCCATGAACCGCTCGGGCGGATTCGCGGCCGGCAGGTACAGCACGAAGATGAGCAGCAGGGTCAGCGCCGCGATCGAGATGACGCGGATCATGCCGCCAGCCGCTGGAGCGGCTCCGGGAAGGGCGTTTCCGTGTCGAGGATCGGAAAGCGGCCCTTGATGATGCGCCCGCCCGAGACCGAGGCGAAGTACTGCAGGTTGGGCAGCTTGCCGAGCACGTCGGCCGGGATCATTTCCTCGAAGGTTTCGCTGATCTGCGCTGAGTAGTTGGCCGAGAAGTCACCGAGGTGCGCGTCGGCGCCGTGACCCATACCGACGCGCAGGGAATGGATGGCCGTCTTGCCGAAGGTCTCGACGACGAAGTCCTGCGTCGGCCGGTCCTTCGAGCGCAGGGCGATGAGGTTGTTGAGGTTGCCGAGCGCCATGCGGGCAGCGTCTTCGCTGCCCAGACGCTTGGCCAGGTCGGCCAGCGTCTGCATGGCGCAGGTGGTGAAGATGCCACCCTCGGCCCCCTTGTTCAGGATCTCGATCAAGGGCTGGTTGATGACATTCGATACCTCGTCGACGAACAGCGAGATACGGCGGTAGCCGCCCAGGTTGTAGCGCATGCCGGCGCGTGCGGCGAGGTCGGCCAGCGCGAGGGCGCCGATGGCGGAGGCGACCGACGGATCAGGAAGAGAGTCCAGGCACATGTAGAGCACATGGCCGCCGCGCTCCAGCTTCTCGAAGTTCATGATCGGCCGCTTGTCGGCGGGGTCGAACGGATCCGGGCTCAGGCTGCGGCCCAGATCGCCCGAGGTCAGCATCGACAGGATCGGCAGGAGGTTCGCCGTGATCTTTTGGTAGTGCTCCCTGTTGTGCCTGAACACGCGCACCTGCGAGTCGATCACCTTGTTGCGCTGGCTCTGCGGCACGTGGTGCTCATAGAAGGCCACGAAGGCCATCAGGTCGGCGCTGGCCGCTTCGGACGGTCGCTTGATGTTGCCCTTGTGGGCCTCGTTGAGCAGACGCTTCATCTCCGGGTGCTCGCGCCAGCCGTCCCGGAACTCGGTCTCGTAGAAGCGGCGCAGCGACTGCTCCAGCACGGGCTCGATGCCCCCTTCGATGTAGCGGGTCAGCTTGGCCAGGCTCGGGCGCTCTTCGAGATCCACGAGGCCTTGGACGACGACGTTGACCGCATCCCAGGAGAAGGCGCCAAAAGCACCCGCGGTGTCCGGTGGCAGGATGGACTGCACACGTGACGCCAGCTCGGTGGGTTTTTGCCAATTGAAGGCAAAGTCCAATCGCACACCCGCTTCCGGAAAAGCCGGATGGAACTCCATGAAGGTGTCCGCATCGCGGTAGCGCTCGCAGGCCCGGATGGCCGCGCGTTTCAGGCGTCGGCTGTTCTTCGGATCGATGACGATGACGACATCGCCGCGACGGATGGCCTGGGTGACCAGGTTCGACAGCGCGACGCCCTTGCCGGCCTGGGTGGTCCCGACCAACAGGGTGCCCCCCTCGAAGTTCTGCAAAGGCCGGTACAGCGCGCGCTCGCGCGGCTCGACGCCATGGATGTACGGCAGGCCGATCTCGGCGTCCGGCTGGGGCGTGACCTTGTACCCGAGGAGATTGAGCAGGGCTGGCGATGCTGTGTAGCGGCGGTAATCGATCTTGGCGAGTTCGTACAGGCGCTGCGAATGCTGGGGCAGCCAATCGAAACCGAAGCCGAGGAAGACCTGCCCGGGATCCCCGGTCAGCTTCTCCTGCTCGACCGGGCCGATGACCTGCATCGCCCGTCCGGTGAGCGCCGCGCGCAACACCATGATGTGCGCCGCTTGTGCCGCTCGCCACACCGCCATGGCGAGGCAGGTGAGCGCCAGGGGCATGGCCACTTGCGTTGGCACGTGCGAAAGCGCCGATGCAATGACCGTTGCCACCAGTGCCACGAGCCAGGCTGAGCTTGCGTAGGCCTCATAGGCGCGGCGCCAGGGCATTTCATAGGCACGCGCCAGCATGTCACTGCGCTCCGCTTGCCGCAGCTTGCGGCATGCCCTGCACGTGCCGAGCCGCGAGCAGGATGCCGACGACTTCCTGGCCCTGGAACGAGCGGGTCAGGGGTGAGGCCGTGACGAGCATTCCCGCCTCGTTCATCGCACGTATGGCTGCGGGGGGCGTCAGCTTGCGCGTGGCCAGCGACGCGAGCGGAATGAACAGACCGTCTTGCGCCGGCAATGCGGCCCACCATCCTTCCTCTGCGCCGCCGAGCGTGGCGACGATGTCCTGCAGCGCATCGCGGACGGTCAAGGGCAGGCGCAATGGGGCGAGCAGCTTGGGGGATTCGGGGGGCGCGGCCGGTGCGGGGGGATCCGAGGGCGTCGGGTCGCTGGTTGCTGGGGAGGTGCCCTGGTCGGACGGAGCCGAGAGCGGCACGGCGCTGAGCGGCAGTTGTTCTGGCGGCGGTTCGGCGGCTTGTGTCTCTGCCGTGTCGGAGGGGGCCGTGCGGATGCGGCGTCGGGCCGCCGTTGGGGAAACCTGCGGGGAGCTTGCGGTCGAGGCGGGCGATGCCGATGGCCCGGCGGGAGGCGGCGGCGTCAGCAGTGACAGCGACAAGGCCTCGGGCAGCTTGTCCAACTCGGCGTACAGGATGCCGGGTGCGCTGAGTTTGACGGCTTCGAGTGCCGTCTTGCCGGTCGGCGGATGAATGAGCCAGGTTGCCTTGCCGCCCTCTTGCGCCGAGAGCACCCCGGCGGTCAGCAGCACTTCGAGGATGGTTTCCGGGGCCTTCGGGATGCCAGGCAACTGGTCGGCCTCCAGGAGCTTGCGGACGTCGTCCGCGGCACTGGGCCAGATGATGAACATCCCGTCGTTGCCGTACCAGACCCGCGACTTGTCCGCGTTCGGTGTCCAGCTCGCATTGGCCACGACGAGGCGGCGCAGTGCATCGACGAGGTAGCGTTCGAGATGGGAACCGAGCTGAGGCTTGCCGTAGCGCTGTGCGCTGGCGAGCAGGAAACGGTCGATGACGAGGGCCAGTGCGCGCCGGACAAGCGTCTCCAGGACGTTGTGATCGCGGTAGATCGGGAGGCCGGCGATTGTGGCGAGCAGGTGCGGCACGATCTGCGTGTTGCCGTTGGCGAGGTCTTGCAGCACGTCGGCGGCGACGACGTGGGGGAGTGCGAACAGACCCAGAGGGCGGCTTTCGAGTGCGTTGGGCCGCCATTTGAGGAAATAGCGTGTGACCTGATGGGCCTTGAGCCAGTCGGTCAGAGGGCCGAGGTAGGGCGACCATTCGTTGCCCGCCTCATCCGTGACAATGAGGTGGCTGAGCGGGCGATGCAGCTCGCAGCACAAGCCGGCGATGAAGGTGGCCTGACGCCAGCGCGGTTCCAGGTTGCGCCGCTCGGTGATGGTGGCGCGTCCTGAGAAGATGTGGGCATCGGTGCCTTGGAGCGCATAGAACGCGGTTTCCAGACCGATGCGTAGCAAGCCGCCGGGCTCGTGGAAGTAGTTGTCAGCGGTGCAGGGCAACAGATGAACGAAGGCTGCATAGCGCTGCAACAGCGGCCGTACCGACTGCTCGAAGCTGGCACGATCCATCCCGAAGCACAGCTTGATTCGGTCGATCAATTCCCGATGCGCGTCGAGCAGCGCATCGACCTCGAACACGGGAATGCCGGGATCGACGGAGGGGTAGCGGAATTCTGCGAGGCTCGCTCCGTATCCGGAGAGCGGGCTGGTCGAATCGGCGGACATCGGGTTGGGCTCGAACGCGACATGGGATGGCCCATCGTGCGGCGCGCGGCCTCAACTGCCCACTGGGAAATGACGCCAGATCAGGCCGAATTCGCGTTTGGCTGCTCGCCGCGGGGCTCGAACCAGAGCGAGCGGATCCACAGCATCTGAGCGACGCGTGGCGTGGGCCGCACGGGATAGCTCGCCTGGATGCGCGGATCCTTTGTGTAGCGCTTGAGCAGCTTGCAGAAGGGGCATTCGTGGTTGCTCATCGGAGCGAGGCTGAGGCTGGTCAGGTATTCGCTTTGGCATTCGGGGCAGGTGAACACCGAGAAGCTGCGGCCCGTGACGAACCAGCGGCCCGTGGTGTGGGCGACGAGATCGAAGGCGCGATCGAAGGTGATGCGCGGCGCCGTCTTGCAAGCGGCGGCATAGTGGCGGTAGGCGCCGATGAGGGCGTTGGGGGGATCGATGCCGCGTGCGGCCAGGCGCCTGAAGAGCACCACGACGATGGAGGCTTCGGTGCGGCACAGAAGATTGGCGGTGTGGTACCACTCGCGAGAGTCCGGGTGGCGCCCGCGGCGGGGGCCGCTCAAGGGGTGGCGGAAGAGGTGCTGCAACTGGCTGGGCGAGAGGCCCGTCAGCAACTGCATGGTGCGGATCCGGGCGCCGAGTTCTGCGCATTCGGTTGCCAGAGCGAGCGCGCGAATGTGCCGCTGTGCGTGGAGCAGATTGCGCTCGTGGTTCATTCGGACAACGGCTCGCCACAGGGATGGAGCGAAGCAGGCGACATGGGCGACATGGCCTCACTCGGGCGCACCGGGCGGCTCGGTTGGGGCGGGTGTGCCAATAGCATCGCGTTGGCCAGCTGCGGCGGCCAGGAGAGCACCTGAATCAGGTCGGTGCGTGGCGGGAACAGGCACTCGTCACCCAAATGGGCCACGAGCACCAGGATCTCCTGGTAAGCCAGCGTGGCGAGGAACTCAGCCTGGTCTGCGTCGAGTCCGAATCGGCTGCAAGCGATCGCGTGATCGCGCTTCACGCATTCGGCGATCAAGAGGAGCATGTTCAAATTCGCGATCTGAACATGCGAGAGTTCGAGTCGACCCATCGCATTCTCCACGCAGTCTTTGAAAAGACACGCAGTCGAATGCCAATTTCATCGTCAGGTGGATGACCCGCCAAGCGAATGCGTCGTTGGAGTCCAGACTATTCGGCGGGTATACAGACGGTCAACGGCCGCCCGTTGGCAGCGATCCGCAAAACACGTTGCAGCCGGGGCTTGCGTATAGACACCGGCTTCTCATCGCGAAATTGAAACCGAAACGAAAATGCTTGGTTTGAATTTCCGGAACTGGCAGTAAAGAAGCATGATCGAATTGCCGGCATTTTCAAATGAGGGGAATCAATTGAATGTCTGGTATGAGAGACACTCCGCCCAAGTTGAAAGGTCTCGGTGGCGGCGTGTGGAGTAGCTGCACGGGTTTTTGGTCAATACAAAGACCAGGTAGCAGCCTGTAGGATCCAGGGCGATCATGGCTGATCGGATCGAGATCGAGGAAAGATTGCGCCATCGCCATGTCTACGCGTAGATGCGGGCCTCGTCGGGGTAGTGTCGTATTCCCATGTTTTTTGCTCCTGGAATGCTTAGGCAGGGCGTGAGAGAGGTCATTCCTCCCACGCCCTGCACCGTCTATCGGATCAAGCCGCTTCAGCCAGATCTTTCCATTCGCGGCCGGACAGTTCGATGAGCTTGCCGCCCAGCGCCTCGAATTCCGTGGCCCGGTCGTAGTCCTCGACGTCCTGGCTGTATCGCGTCACCGCATTGACCAGGCCGTAGCCGGACAGATCGCCGCCTCGGATGAGGTGGTTGAGTACACCGTCGCCTTCCTCCTCGCTCAGCGTGTAGCGCTGGCGCAGCACCTCGACCGTCTTCACGGGGCTGGCCTTGAGCTCGATGCCCATCGTCTTCTGCATTTTCATCGCGATCTGCCTGAAGGTGTCTTCGGACAGCGCGGAGCGGACGACGTCGCGGACCTGCAGGAAGAAGGCCTTGTCGTCGGCCTGGCGCGTGTCCTCCTGGAAGATCGTCACGCCGTCGTCGTTGCCCAGGGCTCGACCAAGGTGGGTTTTGCGGATCGACTGATCCGCGGCGATCATGCCGTTGCTGCACACCAGCCGGTAGACCAGGGGCTGCACGGCCAGCGTGCCGAGGCCGACTTCGGAGTTGGTGACCACGATGCCGGCCTGCACCACGTCGCCCACCCGCATCTCGTATTGCAAACGGGGCAGGACGAACTTGATGTACATCCGCGTCTCGGTCAGTTCGACCGATTCGAAGGTGCCGTCCTGGAACTGACCCAGGATGGGTAGGACGCTTTGGGCGAGGTCGACGTTGTCGAGGCAGCGGTAGCGGTTCGACAGCACGGCACGAACCCGGCCGTCGAGCGTACGCAGCATGGGGCGAGCTTCTTCTTGCTGCAGCCACGTGTTGACGTTGCGGTCGAGCAGTTCCGGTTGCTCCGTGCGCATTCGCTCGAAGTACGCGAGCGGAATCTTCAGCTTGTCGGCGAGTTGCCGGCGGGCCAGCGGCGTGACTTCGAAGGGACGCGGCGTTTCGGGCGCATCGATCTCCAGCACGGTGTCGCCGTCTTCGCGCGTCGTGTGGTGCACGAGCGGGGAGGGGACCACATAGTCCTTCTTGCCGGCGAGCTGACGATCCAGTTCCTGGGCAAGCGCGGTGAGGGTACGTCCACTTTTCATGGAAATCTCCAAATGAAAGGCGGGGACGGCCGACCCCGGGCGGGGAGCGCGTCCCCGCTGGGGTTGATGAAGGCCGGCCGGATGGCTGGCCCGATGACGGCGCGAACAGGTCGCGCATGGGCTTCAAGGCTGCCTTCGTCACGCCAGGGGCGTGGCTGGTATGGCAACTACCGTGGGAGCAGGGCTCCCGGGGAAAAACCTTTTCGCTGGCATCCAGGCGAATGCCACTGAAAAGGCGGGTGCAGCGCGTGGCTGCACCCTCAATGCCGTTATGCGGCTTGCCGGAGCTTGGCTTTCACCCGCACGGCAGGCCGTGGCGGGGACTCCCGCGCTGGGGCTTGCTGCAACCGGGCTTGCCAGCGGCGAAACCAGATGTCGGACCAGTCGGCGTCGGGGCACTTCGGGATGAACACCTGGACTTCACGCCGGACACCTTCTTTTTGCTCTCGTCTGGCGCGCCGCGCGAGTGAAAAAGCGAAGTGTTGACCCGTGAAATCGCCATCAGCATCGTTGTCGCCGTAGATCCAGAGCTTGGTCACGCTGTCGGGAATCACGAGTTGCTCGAAATTGCCCGCGCCGAGCAGCGCCCAGGTGGGTTTGCTCGTTGCAAGGTGCAACGCCAGCCCCTTCTCGATGCCCTCGGTGACCACCAACTCGTCGGTCGCTTCGAACAGCTTGACAGGCAAGCCAGCGATACCGGAGCCGAGCACCTTCTTGGTGTCGTCGGTGCCGAGTTTGCGGCCGTTCGGCAGGTAGATTCGATTCACTGCTCGGATCTCTCCATCGGGACCATCGACCCGCGCCACCATCGCGGCATATTCGGCGACCTTGCGCGACTTGCCGTGTTCGTCCTTGCGGTAGTAGGCAAGCTTCGGGTGGAAGCGCAGCACCGAGGGGTATTCGGGGAAGGACAATCCGCGCGACGTCAGGTAGCGGTCGACCTCATCGCCGTTGCTGATGGGCTGCGACTCATTCCATATCTGCCGCACGAGCTTTCGCATGTACTCATCGGACGGCTCGCTGCTGCGAGGTGCCTGAGGCCTTGGATTCAGGCCGAGGTATCGCTCCACCGCGGCCAGGACGTCATGAAAGTTCATGCCGGTCACCTGTTGCGCAAGCTGGAAACCGCCGCCGGCGCCGCAGCTTCGGCAGTGATAGTTGCCTTCGCGGAACTTGTCTGTGAATTGGAAGCGATCCTCGCCGCCGCAGAAAGGGCAGGGCATGTTGGCGCGCTTCTTGATCATCTGGGGTTCCAGTCCCAGGTGCAGCAGGATCTCCGGCCAGCGGCCATGGGCACGGGCCTTCGCGTCGTCGATGCGACGCTGATACTCTTCGTTGGTCATGGCGATCTCCATGAAGAAACGCCCAGGCGCAAGGTCGGATCGCGAAGGCGACCGGACTCGGATGCGGGACTGGGCAAGACGCACGTCAGCGCCTTGGAGGGCGGACGTGCGGGCTGGGTACGTGGCCGAATGGCCAGCGTTGAAGGCAGGGGAGGTGCATCTGCACGCTCCCCTGAAAAATCAGCGCCACGGGCAGGGGTGAATCACCCCCGCCGCAACGCCCGATTCACGCGATCAGTTCGACCGCGTGCTCATCTGCGTCCTGCTCGATGCGGACCTGGAAGGTCTGACCGTGCAGGCACGGATAGCGGTTCGACTGCAGATCTTTGAGCAGCGAGCGCATCGCCTCGACCGGATTGGTCATGCGCAGGCGACGGATCAGATGTTCGAGCGCATCCATGTCGGCATTCATGTCCGATTCGTAGGATCTGTCGTTGCCGTCGACATAGGACGCGCACTGTCGGACCACGAGGCCGGAGTGCTCGCCATTCGGGATGTAGAAACGGCCATCGTGGTACAGCCCTTCGTCGGTCAGGGTGACCGAATCTTCGCCGATGCGCACGGAAACCTCATCGCACAGGATGACCTCGGCGGAGATCCACTCGGTCTCGATGGAGGTGTCGACGCGCCGATTGGTCGCCGTCACCTCGACCGTTTGCTCGTTCAAGTCAACGAGGTAGGGGTGAATCCAGTGTCCGTCGTCCAACTGGCTGCTGCCCAGCACGACATAGCCATTGGCCCGTGCCAGCATCCATTTCGCGCTGTTCGTGCCGTCCATCCAGTCGAGCTTGACCAGCTTCACCTGTCCTTGCTCGATCTGAGCGCGGCGTAGGTGGGCAGGCGGTTGCCCCAGGTAGCAGCCATAAGGCGAGTTCGACTGCATGGGGTAGCCCTCGATGCGTTCGCAGACCTGGCGCGGTAGTACCGAGGCATCGTTGAGCAGATCCAGGTGCCGGTGAAACCGCATGACGTCAAAGAAGTCCTCGACGAACTCCGCGGATGCCAGCTGCGCCTTGCGATGCAGGAGGGCGTCGCGCCACGCCATCCGGACTTGTTCCCGGATCTTCACCTCCTGGACGTCCGCGTCGATCAGCGTATCCCGGTCGGGCAGACGAGCCAGAAACTCCTGCGAATTCAGATGAACCACGTTCGGCGCTTCGTCGTAGTGGACGTAGTTGGGCAGCGTCATCACGCGAAAGCCCTGCAGATAGGCCACGATGCCCGTGGCGTGCCGACCGCTGTGTGTGCCGATCAGGTGGATGTCTCCGATCGGTGTCGCCAGCGGGCGCAACTCGGTCAGCGCATGCATGCGGGGAATCGGCCTGCCGTTGAACTCGATGGGCACGGCGAATCCCTTGCACAGCTCCTCGATGCGGGACGCCAGGTCCGGCAAGTCCACGCCGTGGAGTTCGATGCGCGTCCCTGCGATCCGATTGTCGCCGACTGCTTCCACCGCGATCGGCGCTTTCGACAAGGCGCTCTCGGTTTCGAAGTCGATGCGCTTGCCGCGCGAAGTGACGATGCAGCGCGCCGATGCGTACAGGCAACGCGAGAAGCCCGCGCCGAAGGGATGTTCCTCGGCCTGCACGGCTTCATTCCAACCCGATTCGTTGAACGTCAGCAACTTGCTGAAGTCATCGATGCCGTGGCCGTCGTCGATGACCCGAAGGGTCTGGGAGGCGGGATCGTGGCTGACCTCGATCAGCGTCGCGCCAGCGCGGCGCCCGTTCTGAAGCAACTCGGTGATCAGCGTGAACCGGTCACTGAACGCGTAGCGCTGGTTGCGCAGCGTTCCTTCTTCGTTGATGCGGACATGGACGTGTTCCATGGCTTGCTCCTGTGAGTGCAAGCGGATCCGCTCCCCTCGCGGGAGCAGGCCCGCCAAGGGTTGAATGAAGAATGGTCAGTGCTTGGTGTGCACCGGTGCCGTGTAGAGCTGACCGGCCATCAGGGCCTCGACGACGCTGTGTGTCGCAAAGTCACCTGGCAGCAGATGCTGGGTATCGAGAACCGCGCCGTCGGCATCCAGTCGTTCGACTTCGATGATCGCGGGGTGCCAGCGCACCCGGTACGCCAAGTGGTCGGCGCCGGAGATCACGAAGACGCGGCCGGCGTTGCCGGTGAGGACTTCGCTTTCCTTGACGAGGAACTCGATCTCGGTCAGACCACGCACGCGCTGCAGCGAGCTGAAGGTGGCGTGGTTCTGGCGGTGAATGTGCAATTGCATGATTGCCTCTCCTAAAAAGATGTCATCTCGCAGCCGAGATCCGGGGCTGTTGCTGCCAGCGCGTTGCGGTCTGCCGGCGGCGCGTCCGTGCGCGTCGGGTGGACGTCATGGACGCAGGCCAGCCGTTCGACGCTTCTGCTGCGCATGTACTCTTCGTGACGCAAGGCGTCGTCGTAGTCCATGCGGCCGGCGATGCCGTAGCAGGCCAGGATGGCCAGCAGTGCACGGATGTCTTTCAACGTCGTCATGACGTCTCCTTCGATACGAAATGAGGGCCGCAAAGGCCCTCGAAGAAGGGTTGCAAGGGTCGCTTTCACACGAAGAGGTCGCCTTGCACGGTCTTGCGTTTGATCTGCTCGTTGAGCCACTGCGGGTTCTTGCTCAGCCGCGTGGAGGCCCACTGCAGGTTGTGCGAGAGGGCTTCGCTGACCCAAGGTGGGAAGCGGTTCAGCGATTCGCGCATCCAGCGCCGGACGTTGAACAGCAGCAGGTCGCGGAAGGCTTCCAGATCGACCAGGCCGCAGTAGGCGTAGGTCGACAGCGGACTGCAGCCGACGACGCGTACGCAACTGGCAAAGGAAAAAGGCTTGTCGTCCTTGTCCGGATCGGTGAAGACCCAGCGCAGGGTGTCGAGCTTTTCTTCGAGCGGCGTGGCGGGGTCTGCCAATCCGTTCAACTCGTCGAGCAGCAGGCAATGGAGAAAGACGACGTCTTCTTCCGTCCACTCGATGGGCTCGTCGCCGCTGGTATCGAGTTGGTGTTCCACCGCCTGTGGGTTGTTCGCTGCGTACGCCACATAGGGAAAATGGCGGGGCGGCAGCGGTGTGTCGCCGGTGCGGACAGTGACCGGCTGAAGGTTTGTGCGCGGCATCGTGGCCTCCTGAAGAAATAGGGGGCACGACGCACCCAGGGGGGCGAATGCCCCACGGGGTTGGAAAAGGCCGATGCCCAAAGGACATCGGCCGGTGAAGAGAATGGCTGGCTTGGGGCGGACGATCCGCCGGATGACGGTGTGCCAGCTACCGCTGAGAAAACTGCTTTCGGCACGGGAGCGAAGAGCTCCCGCCTCGAAAGCATGTTTCGGTGCGGGACTCGGCCGCCAACGGGAAAGCGATGGCGGCGGGGATCACGGCGTGATCCACGGTGGACTCAAGGGCTCGCCAGGGTGGTGCGCAGGGCCAGCTACTGCATGCGTCGAAGATTGCCGCGCGGACTTCGGTCGGTCAATCCTTCCGGCGGCGAAGTCCACCAGGTGATGGCAAATTCGGGCGGTTTGGACGGGATATTCGGGTGGAGTTGAACCTGCCAGGCGAGGACGATCTGCGTCAAGTCGACAGCAGAGAGGTATCCCCATGGCAACTACATTCTCCGGCACGCAGATCGTCAAGACCGACGAAGGCGCGGTGAACGCACGCATCCTGGCGCGCGAGGCGAAGGTGGATTTCCGGCGCGTCGAAGCCGCCAGCATCAAGGTGGTCACGCGTCTGACCAGCGCCGAAGGTAAGCGCCTGTTCGTGCGCTTCTTCAGCACTTTGCAGCTCAACGCCCACTTCATTTCCGTGCTGGCGCGCACGCGCCTGGATTCGGACGACGTGGCCAAGGTCGAGGCGGCCATCAAGGCGCGTATCGACACGGTGGCCGAAGCGCTCAACAAGGCCATCGACGGTGCGGAAGCGCTGTTCCAGGCCAACGGCATCACGAGTTCGGCCACCTACGACACGCAGGCCCTGGAAATCGAGGTCGGGATCATCTCCTCGACCGGCCGGCGCTACCTGGACCTGATCGGCAAGCTCGACCAGTTGATGCCCTTGTTGCAGACGCTGGAGATCCACGAGGTCATCACCACCCAGGCGCTCGACATCCAGCGAGCAACGCTCAAGCGCCAGGTTCGTGACGTGGCGAACTCGGCGCGCAGCCTGGCAACGGGGCTGCGCCGTCGCATGAACGCGCTGGCTGCGGCCGCTGCCGGTGGCGCATCGGCTTCCCCTGGGGCTGTGCGCGCGAGGCTTGAAGGGGATGATGAGGGTGACGCGGATGCGGCTGACGATCTCGCCGAACGGGGCACCGTTGAAACGCTCACCGCCGTGGCGGACGAGCCTCTCGATCAACGGGTTGAGTCCTTGGTGCTCGAGACGCCCACTCCCGAGGCGCAGAGCGGTCCCGAGGTCGATGACTGAGCCCGGTGGAGGCCGCTGCTTGGGCGGCTTGTGTGCCCTGCGCCACCCATCTCTCGCGCCAACAGGGCGTTTGGGTGTGGTGTCGTGCCGTAGCGTGGCAAGGGGTGTTGCGTGGCTGTCGTGACGTGCGTTACCGTACCGGAACCAGTCATGCCTTCCCGCGCCGCAAGCGGGCAGGGCCTGGTTCTTCGCGGCGTGACCGTCACGCCCGGACGTAGCGGACGTCACCCGCCCTGCTGAAAGAGACTCGCCGATCCAGCGCGAGATCGTTCATTTCTCCTGTTCTTCGAAGCGGGCCGCTAGGCCAGCCATGAGTGTATTTCGCCCTTTTGCCGTCGCCCGGGAAGCCGACGGCATGTCCTGTGTTTGCTTCCCTAGCGATCGTATCGAACCTGGCCTAGCACGATCGCGACAGAGGGGGTCATGAACCTCGGCATCCATGAGGAACCGAACATGCCCACCGCAATCCCGTCCTGGCAGGCGTCAAGGCCTGCACGCGTCTCCCAGGACGCACCGCCCGTCCTGCCGCAAACCGGCTTCCTGCGTGAAGCGCGCTTGCTGCAATTCCTTCCCTTCTCGCACTCGACCTTGTGGCGCAAGGTCAGGGCGAAGACCTTCCCCGCACCCGTCAAGATATCCGGGCGCATCACCGCCTGGCGCGCGGAGGACATCCGTGCATGGATCGAAGCGCAAGGAGGCGATGGCGCGGCAGACGGGTGATCGGCACACCCGGTCGGTCACCCGTCTGGATTCGACTTCAGTCTGGTGGCCGATGGCCTATCGGCTGAAGGTGTGCTACTGGTTTGGGTCTGCGGCGGCGCTGCGATCAAAACGGCGATTCCACGCGCGGTAGGTCAGCCAAGCTGCAACCAGGCCGAAGGCGCCGGAGATGATCTGATCCCAGTCCAGCGTGTAGACCGGGCGATCGAGCTGGTCTTCCCAGAACTCATAACCGAAATGCCAAGTGGCGGTGAGCGCCAGCCCGATCCAGAAGGTCAAGGGCATGCCGCCTATGCCGAAGAAGGCAAAGGGCAGAAACAGTCCGAGTAGGAAGTGCGCGACGAAGTAGTGGTGCGTGAAGTACAGGCCCACGGTGGCCTGGAGCGCGCCTGTCAGCAGGCAGCCTGCAGCGAAGAAGATCCACGCGAAACGCTGCGAGGCTTTCTCGCGGGGCGTGAGTTTGCTCATGATGGGCTACCCCACAGGCTGGGCAGGCGGCTGCACCTCGGTTCCGCTTTCCAGGATCTTCAGGAACTCCGTATAGGCATAGACACGACCACGCTGTTTGCCGGTGATCTCACCCACGATTTGGAGCTTCTCCAGCGTCTCGAAGGCCTTGTTGACGGTAGGCGCACTGAGGCCGGCCTTCTGCTGGACTTGTGCGGCATTGAGAAACGGGTGCGTTTGCAGCAGTTCATGCACGCGGAGCATGGAGTTGGTCTGTTCGCCACAGGTTGCAATGCGTTCCCTGTCTGTCTGGAACAGGGCCACGATGCGCATGGCACTCTCATAGGCGTTGTTGGCGGTCTCTGCCACGCCGGTGAGGAAGAACTCTGTCCAGGTTTCCCAGTCCCCGCGCAGCCGAACGTCCTGCAGCAAGCGGTAGTACTGCTCCCGATGGGTCTTGAGGTACAGGCTCAGGTACAGCAACGGTTCGTGAAGGATCTTCTTCTCGACCAGGAAAAGGGCGATCATCAGACGGCCCAGACGCCCATTGCCATCCAGGAATGGGTGGATGGATTCGAACTGCACATGCAGCATGCCTGCCTTGATGAGCGGCGGGATGATGGCGGAATCGTCATGGAGAAAGCGTTCGAGGTCTCCCAGGCACTTTTCCATTTCGCCAACCGGCGGTGGCACATAGTGGGCATTGCCCGGCCGGGTGCCCCCGAGCCAGTTCTGGGAGCGGCGGAATTCGCCAGGACTCTTGTTTTGCCCGCGCCCCTTCTGAAGAAGACGAGCGTGCATGTCCCGCAGCAGGCGCAGGCACAGTGGCAATCCCTTCGGGTCACGCAGGACATCCAGTCCGTACATCATCGCGTCCACGTAGTTGGACACCTCGGTGATGTCGTCGAGCGGCTTGCCGGCCAGCGCCGCGTTCTCGAACTGGAGCAGATCGTCCAGGGTGGACTGGGTACCTTCGATCTGCGAGGACAGGACCGCCTCCTTGCGGACGTACATGTAGAGGAACAGCGCCTTGTCCGGGAGCAGCATGGCCACGCCATCGAGCCGGCCGATCGCCCGGTCGGCCTCGCTCAACCGCTGGAGCAACTGCGCAGAGAGTGCCAGTGGTGGTTCAGGAGGCAGGGCGGGCGGAACGTAGGCGTTGACGGTTTCGTCGAAGGCCACGGTCGACACGTAGTGCCCGATTCTGGGATTCGTCGGCAGGGTGTCTTGCGAGGTGTCGCTGGTGGGCATGGCGCGTAAGTTAAGGCGGCTTAAATAGCGGTTGTTGCTAATAAAAAACTGTGCCAGAAATTTTACTAATGCTGTGAGAATGCCGCAAGCGCCGGTCACTGTGCTGGACACGTAGCGAGCTCAACTGCTTGAGGTGGCGCTGAGAGATGAGCGTCCCTCGGGTATCCCGTGCCTGATCCAGCGGGCTGGCTACGGACAATCCCCTAGTCTTGCGACCGGGGGATTCCGTCCTGCAGCGACGAGCGCTGCGTCGGCTTCGTCCTTTGTCCTTGGCCTCTGGTGGCGGAGGCTGTCTCATGTGTTCCGGGCGTATGCCCCCGAAATCCTGGACATGACCGTATCGAAGTCGAAATCAGCGTGGAACAGCGGTTCGAATCGACCTTGTTCGCCTTCGAAGACGAACTCCGCGCAGTAGCAGTCCTGCTCGTGCTCGCCGCAGTACTGGCACTCGGGGTTGCAGCGGACGATCATCTGATCAATGGCATCGGCCGGATCGTCCGAGGCCATCAACTCGTCGTCGGCAGACCAGCGGCTGATCTGGAACTCGCCGCGGGCGAATTCCAGAACCTCCTCGGTGGTCTCGAACGCCCAGTTCAGCAAGGCTTGGCAAGCAGGAAGCAGCACGACACGGACGTAGTCAAAGCGGTAGCCTTCCAGCAGGCACAGCACGCGCCCTTCTTCTTCGTAGAGGCTCTGAAAGGAAATCGGGCCGTAGCGCTGCTCGAGCGCACGGTACCGCTCCGGGTCGAGCCGGATGTGCTTGAGCGCGTTGTTGATGGCATCGATGAGCTCGAACTTCCGATTGCTGAGGCGTGCGCCGTCCACGCAGAACAGTTCATCGAAACGCCGGACGAACTCGCTCCTGCGGTCATCGAGGCCGGCTGTCTTGCGAATCGCCAGGATGTAGTCGACGGCATGGGCGAGGAACAGGTTGGCGCCGAAGATCCGATGCAGCTGGACGCTCCGCGCAGCGATATCGGCCCGCAGTTCCGCCATCGCGGGCTCGAGGATCGCGTGGAGATACTGCCGGTAGTCCGCGCAGGCTTGTTCGAGTGCTTCGGGTGAGGGGGGCATGGACGCATCCTTCCTTTGGAACATTGCACGAGCCGGGTGGGTGGGTCTACTGATCTGCGAGCACCACGACGGGATCCAGTTCGAAGCCTGGATAGTTGAATGCGCCGGCCAGCGTGTCGCAGTCGGCGGGCGTTGCGCCTTGTTGCCGTAGCGCCGCATGCCAGCGCGCCGTCACCACCTGCTGAATCTGGTTGACGATGTCTGTTGCCTGCGCCAGGGAGAGCTTGAACTGCGCATGTTGCGAGAGCAGATTGGCGCGGTTCGCGTAGCGGTTGAAGCTTCCGCAGGTCATGGCGAGGTCCCGCTTTTCGGCGCTGGTGAGCGGGTTGGGCGTCAGGTCGTACGCCGGTGACAGCTCCCACTTGTCCGTGGTCGCGATCAAGGCGTGGTTACGAGGGTGGTCATCGGTGTTCGAGATGAGGGCGTTGAACACCATGCGCCGAAAGATCTCTTCAAGGTCTTGAGCCGATCGTGCGCTGCGCCGCCGCAGTTCGTCGGCCAGCAGCAGGTAGGACCACTTGGCCCGATCGCCATGCGAGTCCTCCGCGTCCAGCGCGGTCAGGCCGCTGACCATGCGATGTCGAAGGTAGCCGTCAGCGGTCAGCGTGCGGTCGAAGCGCTGCACGAGCAGCACGTCCTTGCCGGCGACCGTCTCGATGCGGTGCCTGGCAACGCGCAGGCCGCACTCCTGCGCCAGCGCAAGCATCGCGCCTTCGACACGCGCGTTGTTCCACTTGTCGCTCCTGTCCGGGAATTTGGCGAGCCACAAGCCTTCGGCATCCTCGACCACGTTCTTTGGCCGGGCGCCGCCCATGGAGGTGCCGGGCTGCAGAAGCTCGCGCATCTGTTCCGGCACGCCCGGCCGGCCAGCCGCCTCGTCTTCCATGAACTGTTCGGCCGCGGCGAGCAGGGCTTCCAGCTGGATGACCTGGTTGAACTTGCGGATCGGGGCGGGAGGCAGCTTGTTGCGACCGAAGGACAGGGCGCCCGCGCGGTCTTCGGGAGAGTGCAGCAAGTAGTCGACCTCGGTGAGGTCGGTTCGTCCGGTGTGCTTCTCGATGATGCGACGGCCCCAGGCATCGGGAGATGCGTCGCGCAGGGCGCCGAAGATGCCTTTGAGCTTGACCGTCTGCGTACGCCTGGGCGCCAGGGGCAATTCGTAGGGCTCCAGCGGCACCGCGTCGGTGCGTTGCAGATAGGCCGGGTTGTAGACGAACGAGCCCGTCGGCACCCCTTGCGGGAAAGCCAGTTCGTAGAACCCCGCCGTCACGACCTCCATAGACTGCGGCAACTGGAGGTAGACGTAGGCGCGCTGGTCAGAACTCGCCATCGAGGTTTTCCTTGCGGTGGCGGACCCGTTGCGGCAGGCGCGTGATCTCCAGTTGCTTGCCTTCTTCGTCTCGTTCGGGGTCGGCAAATGCCTGAATCTCGGATTCCAGGCCCATCGCCCACAGCATGGCCAGGTAGGCCCCCAGGCCGGTTTGCAAGTTGCCGGCTTCCACGGCACGCGCGGTGTCGTAGCTGATGCCCGCCTTGGACGCCAACTCGCGCAGGGTCAGCCGGCGGCGCTTGCGGGCCATCGTCAGCCGCTCGCCGATGCGTTGGGCGCCATCCTTCACCGCGAAAGGCGCGGTCTGACTCAGTTGAAGAGGGCGAGGCATGTTGAAATCAATCTAGATTAATATTGGGTTGGTTTCAGCATACTTCTCGATGGTCTTGGCGTCAACCTCAGGTTGGCTTAAAGACTTCTAATGCATTCTAGAAACGGTTTCAGTCGTCTTTTCTGGCGGAGCGAAAAAGGCCCCCCCAGCCTTGCGACCGGGGGGAGTCCATCATGCAGCGACGAGTGCTGCGCCAGCATCGGCGTCAGCAGCCTGGCTGCCGGCCTCGTCCTTCGTGAGGTCGAGTTGCTCGATCAGTTCGGCCTGCCGCGCTTGTAGCGTCTGCAGGCGAAGCGCATGCTCGAACGGCCGGCCGAGTTCGACCTGCAGGTCGACCAGGCGCTTGCGGCGTGTTTGCAGCAGGGTGCCGGCCTTGTCGGCCGAATCCTTGACGGTGTCGAGCGTGGCGAGCATTCCCGCCACGAGGGCCGGCCCCATTTGGTAGGGCGCTGCCTCGTAGACGGCGTTGCCCGTCAGGTGGTACACCGGCGTGTGTTCGCCGTTGATGCAGACGATGCTGAGGTCGAACCCGCCGAAGCGGCCGACGACGCGAGCCACGTGCAGCCGACCACGGGTGGCTTCCTCCTTCACTGCCAGCACCCTCGCTCGCAACGCCTCTCCAACCGCATCCGGGCCGACGAGACGCTGTTTGCCGATCTCCACCGCGATGTTGCCCATGGCTTGGGGTTCCATCCGAGACAGGTCGGCCTCGTGAGCCGCCAGTTTCTTCTCCAGCGATGCAATCAACAGCGGCAGATCGGCCACCTCGCGCTCATTGGCATAGCGCTGGTTGCGCCACACCCAGTGGAGCGTCGAGAGCTTGGCCACCTCCGCGTCCACGCCCGCCTTCTCGATGACGAGCGGGTTGCCCGACGCCAGGGCTTTCACCTCGGCGTAGGACAGCGTGGCGAGCGCCACGTCCTCGACCGAGCGGATAGCCCGATCACCGCGCATGACCTGCGCGATAAAGCGTGCTTTGGTCTCCAGGGTCTGCCACGAATACGCGTCGAAGGATCCTTCGGTCACGTAGCGGAAGATGTCTACCTCCTCGTTCATGTTGCCTTGCCGCAGGATGCGGCCCTCTCGCTGTTCCACGTCGCACGGGCGCCATGGCGCATCGAGGTCGTGTTGGGCGACCAGGCGGTCCTGCACGTTGGTGCCGATGCCCATCTTCTGGGTCGAGCCGATCAGCACGCGGATGCGGCCTTCCCGCACTGCCTTGAAGAGCTTCGCCTTTTGGGCGTCGGTGTCTGCGTCATGGATGAACGCGATCTCTTCTTCGGGAATGCCGGCGGCAATGAGCCGCATGCGCAGATCCTCGTAGACGCTGAAGGCTTTGCCGCCCTTGGGAGACGACATGTCGCAGAAGATCAACTGCGCACCACGCGTTGGCGTCGTGCGCTGCCAGATGGCATACACTTCACGCACGCACGCGGCCACCTTGCCTTCCGTGTCGAACCGCGCCGAGGGCGCGATCAGCCGGAAGTCCAGCGCTGCCTTGCGGCCGTCGTTGGTGACCGCCAGCATGTTGTCCTCGTCGGGCTTTACATGACCGCTGCGGATTGCCGCGGCACGTTCGACCAGGGTCTGCACGAAAGCCTTCAACTGCGGGCTCGGCGGGCAGGCCATGGTGCGGGCCTTTCCACCGCGCAGCTTGGGCACCGGCAGCTTCAACATCTCGGCGGTCTGGATGTCCGCCACCTCCCCGAAAATCGACATCAGCTCGGGCACGTTGATGAAGCGCGCGAAGCGCGTGTGCATCCGGTAGCCGCTGCCGTCCGGGGCGATCTCCAACCCCGTGACCGCTTCCCCGAAGGTAGCGGCCCAGGCATCGAACTGCTGCAGGCCCAACTCGGCGAGCCGCCTGGGTTGCAGGTAGCGCTGCATGGTGTGGATCTCGGCCATGGTGTTGGCCACGGGCGTCGCGGTTGCGAACACCACCCCACGCTGGCGGTTGCCGTGCAACTGCATCGTGTAGCGCGTCTTCAGGTACAGATCGAAGGCACGCTCGGAACTCGCCATCGGCAGACCCGCCACCCGCATCTTGGAGAAACGGAACAGGTTCTTGTGCAAATGGGCTTCGTCCACGAACAGCCAGTCGATGCCCAGTTGCTCCCAGGTCAGCAGGTCGTCTTTGCGTTCCTGCGCCGACAACTTTTCCAGGCGCGCGGCCCAGCTCTTCTTCATCTTCTCCAGTTGCTTGACGATCCGGTTGGATCGGTCTTCACTCTTGGCCGCACGCACGGCCAGTTCTATGTCATGGATGACCTCCTTGATGAACCCCTCGGAAAACTCGGGGGATGTCTTGATACGCTCGAAGCTCGCGTGGGTGATGACGACTGCGTCCCAATCGCCGGTGGCGATGCGC
>JAKLLJ010000200.1 GCA_023150215.1 Thauera sp.
GCGTCAGGGCCTGCGCGGCGAGCATGTGTTGCTGACCATCGGCGTATCGGCAGCGTGCGACATCCTGCTGATCAGCCTGGGCATCGCCGGCGTGGGCAGCCTGTTCGTCGCCAACCCCGACCTGATGGCGGCGGCACGCTACGGTGGCGCGGCCTTTCTCGTCTGGTACGGCACCCGCGCGCTCCTGTCGGCGCTGCGCGGCGGGCGGGCGATGGACCTTGCCGAGCACAAGCGCATGTCGCGCGGGCAGGCCCTGCTCGCGGCCGCTGGCTTCAGCCTGCTCAACCCGCATGCCTACCTGGATACCGTGGTGCTGCTCGGCTCGATCGGCAGCCAGCAGGCCGAGGATCTGCGCCCGCTGTTCGCAGCCGGTGCGATCAGCGCCTCGGTCGTGTGGTTCCTGCTGCTCGGCTACGGAGCCCGCCTGCTAGCGCCGCTGTTTTCCAAGCCGGTGGCGTGGCGCGTGCTGGACGCGCTGGTGGCGCTGATGCTGTGGGCGATCGCGGCCTCGCTGCTGCTGGGGTGAGCGGAGCCCCCCAGCGGGGACGCGGATCGCAATCGCAGCGGCTGCTGTAGGAGCGGCGGCAGCCGCGAACCCGGCGCCAGGCCTCCGCGCCATCGCTGCTTCGATGCGCCATTCGCGGCTGCCGCCGCTCCTACAGCGAAGGCCGCGACGGTTCGTGCAGGAGCGGCGGCAGCCGCGAATCATCGGGCGCCCGGGGGCGCGATTCCGTCGGCGCTTGCGCCCGGAACGGGTCGGTTGCGGAGGCGAGGCCTTACGCCGCTGGCCCGTCCTTCTTCTTGCTGCCGCCGATCTTGCCCTCGGTGCCGGCGCGCAGGCGGGCGAGGTTGTCCTTGTGCCGCCACAGCAGCATGGCCGCCATGGCCGCCAGCACGCCGACCGCCGGCTTGGGGCCGAGGAACAGGAGGCCGGCCAGCGGCGCGGCGACCGCCGCTGACAGCGCCGCGGCCGAGGAGTAGCGCGTGGTGTAGGCGATCATCAGCCAGATCACCGCGCAGAAGATCGCGATGCGGGCGTCGACACCGGCGAGCACGCCGAGCGCAGTGGCGACGCCCTTGCCGCCGTTGAAGCGCAGGAACACCGAGAACACGTGGCCGAGGAAGGCGGCGAGGCCGGCCAAGGCGGCTTCGCTGGCACCGAAGCCTAGCCGGGTCGCGGCCCACACCGCGAACCAGCCCTTCAGGCTGTCGCCGATCAGGGTCAGCGCGGCGGCGGCCTTGTTGCCGCTGCGCAATACGTTGGTTGCGCCTGGATTACCCGAGCCGTACTCGCGCGGGTCTTGCAGGCCGAACAGGCGGCTGGTGACCACGGCGAAGGGAATCGAGCCGATGAGGTAGGCGGCAGCGAGCAGAAGCAGGGTGGACATCTTGGCTCCGCTGCCCGGTGGCGGGCAGCACAATGGATACGGGAAGAGTGGGCGGAAGGTTCGAGCACGCCGTCCGGAGCCGACCGACAGCTTTTCCCGGCGAGGGGACGGGGGCGCGTTAGAATCCGGGCGATTCTAAACGGGAAGCAGCATGGATTTCATCTTCATCGAGGAACTGCGGGTCAAGGCCTGGGTCGGCATCTACGAGCGCGAAAAGACCGGACCGCAGACGGTCGAGCTGAACCTGACCTTCGGGGTGCCTGACGCGGCGGCCGAACACGACGACATCGCCGACACGATCGACTACGCGGTCGTGACCGAGCGCATCCGCCGCGAGCTTGCCGAACGTCATTTCAATCTGATCGAGAGCCTGGGCGAGTTCGTCGTCAAGCTGCTGTTCGAGGAGTTCGGTGCGCCCTGGGTCAAGCTCAAGGTCGGCAAAATCGGTGTAATGAAGGACGTGCGCCGGGTCGGCGTGTACATCCAGCGCAGCAAGGCGGGTGTGGTGGTGCCGCCGGCGGCCTGAGCGCCTCGCGCCCGCGCCGCGAGCTTCAGTTTGCGACCTGCACCAGTTTGGCTTGCAGCACGCGCAGTAGGTCGTGCGGGTGCATGCCGACCAGGAAGCCGCGGCGCCCGCCATTGATGTAGATCAGCGGCAGGTCGAGGATGCTGCGCTCCATGTACACCGGCATCTTCTTGCGCGTGCCGAAGGGCGAGGTGCCGCCCACCAGGTAGCCGCTGTGGCGGTTCGCGGTTTCGGGCTTGCAGGTTTCGACGTGCTTGCACGGGATCTGGCGGGCGAGCTCCTTGGTGGACACCTTGTGGTCGCCGTGCATCAGCACCACCATCGGCTGCGCGCTCTCGTCCTCCATGATCAGGGTCTTGACCACCGCATGCTCGGCGACGTTCAGCTCGCGCGAGGAGACGGCCGTGCCGCCATGCTCCTCGTAATCGTAGAGGTGGCTCGAAAACGCGACGCCATGCTGGCGAAGGAAGCGGGTGGCCGGGGTCTCCGGGGCGTGGTCTGCGTGTTTGCTCATGCTGGCGCTGCCTTTGGGAAAGTCGCCGGCGCGTGCCGGTCATGGGCCGGATTGTAATTCGATCGGCCATGCCGATGCGCAGGGCGTTCACGCCCGCGGATGATGACGGGCGTGCAGTTGCTTGAGGCGCTCGCGCGCCACGTGGGTGTAGATCTGCGTGGTGGAGATGTCGGCGTGGCCGAGCAGCAGCTGCACCACGCGCAGGTCGGCGCCATGGTTGAGCAGGTGGGTGGCGAAGGCGTGGCGCAGGGTGTGCGGCGAGATGCGCTCGCGCGCGATGCCGGCGCGGGTGGCGTAGGCCTTGATCAGGCGCCAGAACATCTGGCGCGACATGCCTGCGCCGAGCCGGGTCACGAATACCTCGTCGCAGGTGCGCCCGGCGAGCAGCAGCGGCCGCGCCTCGATCAGGTAGCGCTGCAGCCAGTCGGCGGCAATCTCGCCGATCGGCACCAGACGCTCCTTGCTGCCCTTGCCCATCACCCGGACCACGCCCTCGTTCACGCCGACCGCGAACACTTTCAGGCCGACCAGCTCGGAAACGCGCACGCCCGCGGCGTACAGCACCTCGATCATGCAACGGTCGCGCAGCCCTTGCGGGGTGCCGGGGTCGGGTGCGGCGAGCAGGGCTTCGACCTGCGCCTCGCTCAGCGTCTTCGGGAAGCGTTCGGCCGCCATCGGCATGTCGATCACCAGCGTGGGGTCGGTGTCGATCTCGCGGTTGCTCAGCAACTGGCGGTAGTAGCGCCGCCAGGCGGCAAGCAGCCGGCGCTGGCTGGCCGGCTTGGCGCTGCGGCTGAACTCGGCCAGATAGGCGGACAGGTCCGCGGTACCGGCCGCGGGCAGGCGCTGGCCGCGCGTCTCCAGCCAGGCGGCAAAGCGGGCGAGGTCGCTGCGGTAGCCCGCCAGTGTGTTGCGCGCCAGCCCGTGCTCGAGCCACAGGGTGTCGGTGAAGCGGTCGAGCTCGCGGCGATGCTCGGGCTGCAGGCCGGCTTCGCGCGCCGGCGGACGCCCGCTCACAGGGCGCCTTCGAAGGCGAGCAGCCAGCGCTTGACCTCGAGCAGCCAGCCGTCGCGGGCGTTGGCGAAACCGCCGAGCCCGCCGGCTGAGGTGACGCGATGGCAGGGCACGATCAGCGGGAAGGGGTTGGCGCCGCAGGCCTGGCCGACGGCACGCGGCGCGCTGCCCAGCCGTGCAGAGAGCTCGCCGTAGGTCGCGGTGCAGCCGCGCGGAATGGCGCTGATCGCCGTCCACACGCGGCGCCGGAAGGGGGTGCCGCAGGGCGCGAGCGGCACCGGGAAGCGGGCGTCGGGCTCATCGATCCAGGCCCGCAGGGCGTGTGCCGTAGCGCCTGCGGTGGCATTGCGTGCGTCCTGCAGCGGCGTGCCCGGGGGCAGGAACACCAGCTCGCGCACCAGGCCGTCGTGGGCGCGGATGCCGAAGGGACCGAAGGGTAGTGCGATGACCGCGTCGAAGGCGGGAGCGGCTGCAGCCCCCGCGGCGTCCGCGGCCTTGGTGGCCAACATCGTCGTCACTGCGGCTTCTTGAGCAGCGCGTCGCGCAGCTCGCTGTCGGCCGGGCGCTCGCCGAACCAGACGCGCAGCAGCGCCGGGTAGAAGTGGGTGTCGGTGATGTCATCGCCGCGTTGCTGGCCGTCGACCAGCAGTCGGGTGGCGCCGTTGCCAAGACGATCGAGGACGATCTCGGTGCCGCTCTTCACTTCGCCGACTGCGTTGAGCGCGGCGAGCAGCGCGTCGGTGGCAGGTCTGAGTGCGCCGAGCGCGGCGGTGTCGTGGTTCTTCTCCAGGCCGGTCAGCAGCGCGTCGCCGAACTGTCGGGCTTCAAGATCGCGGGTGAGCACGATGCGGATGCGCTTCTCGCCCTTGTCGCCGATGATCGCCGCCGCGTCGTCGAGCGGGGCACGCAGGTACAGGCCCATCGCATAGACCTTGAAGCCGAGCCGGGTGCGCAGGCCGGCGCCGTTGAGCGCAAGGGCGCGCTGCTGCACGGTCTGCTGCGGCGGGAATTCCACGTTGCCGACGGTGACGGCGGCTTGGGCGAGGGGGGGCGAGAGCAGGACCGCGGTGAGCAGGATGCGGGCGAAACGGATCATCGGGTGTTTCCTTATGATGCGCGTCCGGCGGCGTTCAGCGCCGAACCTCGCCGTTGCCGAACACGATCCACTTCTGGCTGGTCAGGCCCTCGAGCCCGACCGGGCCGCGGGCGTGGATCTTGTCGGTGGAGATGCCGATCTCTGCACCGAGGCCGTATTCGAAGCCATCGGCGAAGCGGGTCGAGGCATTGACCATGACCGAGGACGAGTCCACCTCGCGCAGGAAGCGCATGGCGTGGGAATGGTTCTCGGTGACGATGGCCTCGGTATGGCCGGAGCTGCAGGTGTTGATGTGGGCGATCGCCTCGTCGAGGCCGGCCACGACCTTCACCGCGATGATGGGGGCGAGATATTCCTCGAACCAGTCGGCCTCGGTGGCTTCGACCAGCTTCGCATCAGCGATTCCGGCCGCCCGCAGCAGGGCGAGGGACTCGGCGCAGCAGCGCATTTCCACGCCCTTGGCGGCGAGCATGCGGGCGATCTCGGGCAAGTAGAGGTCGGCGATGGCGCGCGCCACCAGCAGCGATTCGGCGGTGTTGCAGGTGCCGTAGCGCTGGGTCTTGGCGTTCTCGACGATGGGCACGACCTTGGCGGGGTCGGCTTCATCGTCGATGTAGACATGGCAGTTGCCGTCGAGGTGCTTGATCACCGGCACGCGCGCCTCCTTGGCGATGCGCTCGATCAGGCCCTTGCCGCCGCGCGGCACGATCACGTCGACGTACTCGGGCATCGTGATCAGCGCACCGACGGCCGCGCGGTCGGTGGTCTCCACCACCTGCACCGCGTGCTCGGGCAGGCCGGCCGTCTGCAGGCCGGCGCGCACGCAGGCGGCGATCGCGCGGTTGGCGTGGATCGCCTCCTTGCCGCCGCGCAGGATCGCGGCGTTGCCCGATTTGAGGCATAGCGCCGCGGCGTCGGCGGTGACGTTGGGACGGGCCTCGTAGATGATGCCGATCACGCCCAGCGGCACCCGCATCTTGCCGAGCGCGATGCCGGAGGGGCGGCGCTTGATATCGCTCATCTCGCCCACCGGGTCGGGCAGCGCGGCGACCTGCTCGAGGCCGGTGGCCATGGCCTCGATGCCCTGTTCGCTTAGGGTCAGGCGGTCGATCAGTGCAGGCTCCAGGCCCGCGCTGCGCGCTGCGACGAGATCCTGCACGTTGGCGGCGAGCAGTTCGGCGCGGTGGGCGCGGATTTCGGCGGCCATCGCGATCAGCGCTGCGTTCTTGGCGGCGGTGGAGGCCGCGGCGAGCACGCGTGAGGCGGCGCGGGCCTGGCGGCCCAGAGTCTGCATGTAGTCTTGGATGTCCATCTTCGCGAGGTCCGGCGTGATTGTTGGCCCGGCTGCGGGCCTTCGGCAGCCCGCAATTAAAGCATTGATCGCGGCGGTCGTGGGCGGTCAAGGCGGCGGTCGTGGTGGTCGGGAGCGGGGCAGGTCTCGGGTTCTGCGCTGCGTCCGCTCGAAAGTTCGCGGCTTCAGCCGCTCCTACCGCGGCCCGGAACGTGGCGGGGCCCGACGCCGTGGTGAGCGGGCGCTGCGCGACGACCCGAACCCTGCCCGGAAAACGACGTGCCCGTGTAGGAGCGGCGGAAGCCGCGAACCTTCACGGCGCCGAGGAGGACCCACCTCCCACCTCCCACCTACCGCCTCCGCACCCCGCCCGCGACGCCTTCCGCCGTGCACGACATGCCGGCAGGCCTTCCGGTTCAGCTGCGGCGCGCGAGGCGCAGGGCCAGTTGCAGGAACTCGTCCCACACGTCGCCGGGGGCGAGGCCCTTGAAAATGCGGTCAATGCGTGCGGCATGCATCAGCGCGGCGCGCAGGCTGCCTTGGGTGAGGCGGTCGAGCGCGCGGCTCATCGCCTGCTGGCGACGCGGGTCGAAG
>JAKLLJ010000201.1 GCA_023150215.1 Thauera sp.
AGACCCTGGCGCAGGTCATCGGCAAGCAGCCGGAACCGCTCGCCGGCCTGCGCGAGGGCGTGGGGCTGCAGCGTCCGCAGCCCGACAACATTGCCGACTGGGTGGCCGCCGCCGAGTCTGGCGGCTTCGGCGTGCAGGCCCAGCAGCTGGTGCGCGAGATCGCCGCGCGCGAAGTCGAGCGCGCACGCGCCGGCCATCTGCCGACGGTAGACGTCGTTGCCCGGCACGGAGTCAACAACGAACTGCAGTTGTCCGCCGGACGCAATGAGGTCACCAGCGTCGCGCTGCAGCTCAACGTGCCGCTGTTCGCGGGCGGGCGCGTGTCCTCGGTGTCGCGCGAGGCCGCTGCGCTGCGCATGAAGGCCGATGCCGACCTCGAGGACGCTCGCCGCAGCGCCGCGCTCGCCGCCCGCCAGTCGTGGCTGGGTGTCACCAGCGGCATGGCGCAGGTCAAGGCGCTCGAGGCCGCGCGCGTGTCGTCCACCTCGGCGCTGGATGCCAACAAGCTCGGCTACGAGGTGGGGGTGCGCATCAACATCGACGTCCTCAACGCCCAGACCCAGCTCGCCGACACCCTGCAAAAGCTCGCCCGTGCGCGCTACGACACGCTGCTCGCCCAGCTGCGCCTGAAGGCCGCGGCCGGCACGCTCGGCGAGGACGACGTGCGCGCCATCAACGCCCTGCTCGTGCCCTGAGCCTGCCGAACGGCTACGCGCGGCGTGCGGGCCGGCGACGATGGAGAAGACAGGATGACGGACGCAGCAGGATCCTCCCCGGCAGACGGCAGCGCAGCGCAACAAGGCGGTGGGCGCGTGCCGACCGCCTTCGTCGTCATCGCTGCCGGCATCGTCGCTGCCCTGCACATCGGCAAGATGCCGCCGGCGATTCCGGTGTTGCGCGATGCGCTCGGTGTCGGCCTGGTCGAGGCCGGCTTCCTGCTGTCGATGGTGCAGATGGCCGGCATGCTGAGCGGGGTGTTCATCGGCCTTGCCGCCGACGGCTTCGGCCTGCGCCGCAGCATGCTGGTCGGCCAGATCACGCTGGCGCTTGCCAGCTTTGCCGGCGCATGGGCCACCCAGCCAGCCGAACTGCTGGTGCTGCGTGCCGTGGAGGGCTTCGGCTTCCTGCTCGTCGTGCTGCCGGTTCCGAGCCTGATCCGCCAGCTCGTGCCGCCGCACCGGCTTGCGCTGCATTTGGGTTTGTGGGGCACCTACATGGCCACCGGCACCTCGCTGGTGCTGGCGGGCGGCCCGCTCGTGATGCATGTGATCGGCTGGCAGGGGCTGTGGGTGACGCTGGCGCTCGCCTCGGCGGCGGTGGCGGTGTGGCTGCGGCGCCGGGTGCCGTCCGACAGCGTGCGCCGTCCGCCGTACCTGGCCGCGGCCGCCGCCTTCCCCGTCGCGGGGGCGCAGTGGACGACGCGGCTGCGCGACACGCTGGGCAACTGGGGGCCGTGGCGGGTGGCGGCGACCTTTTCGGTCTATTCCAGCCAGTGGCTGGCGGTGATCGGCTTCCTCCCCGAGATCTATGCCCGCGCCGGGCTGTCGGGCCAGCTTGCCGGTCTGCTGACGGCCTTCGCCTGCCTCGCCAACGTGACCGGCAACGTGGCGGCCGGGCAGCTGCTGCATCGGGGCGTGTGCGCGCGCCATCTGCTCTACGCCGGATTCGGTGCCATGGCGCTGACCGCCTTCGTCGCCTTCAACCCGCACACGGCCGACGCGCCGATCGTGCGCTATGTCGCCGTGGTGCTCTTCTCGGCAATCGGCGGCCTGA
Source organism: Thauera sp. (assembly GCA_023150215.1). GTDB lineage: Bacteria > Pseudomonadota > Gammaproteobacteria > Burkholderiales > Rhodocyclaceae > Thauera. The sequence goes on from JAKLLJ010000201.1 coordinate 1,774, forward strand.
TCCCGGCGACCCTGTTTGCGCTCGCGGTACATGTGGCGCCGAACGAGCACACCGTGTCGACGACGGTGGGCTGGATGCAGCAGTGCTCGTCCGCCGGCCAGTTTCTCGGCCCGCCGCTGGTGGCGTGGGTGGCCGGCCTGGCCGGCGGCTGGCAGTGGACCTGGGTGCTGACCGGCACGGCTTCTGCGGTCGGCTTGCTGCTGGCCAGCCAGGCCCGCTACCAGCGACCCTGAGGCCGCCGCGCGCGCCGCCGCAGGCCCGGCGGATCAGGCGCCACTCGGCGCGAGCCTGCGATGCCTGCGGATGAAGCTGCGGTCGATCCAGTCCTTCCATCGCCACACCCAGCCACCTTCCGCCGACCAGCGGCCCCAGGACGCGATCGCGTGGCGCGGACCGCAGGCGATCAGCTGCAGCGAGTGCGGTTTCGGCACGTAGGCGCGCGGCGGGCTGCCGTCGAGGGTGGCGAGCAGGTTGGCGGCGAGCACCGGGCCGGCATGCACCGCATGCACGCCGGAGCGGGCGAGGGCGCGGTCGGTGCGCGCGCACACATCGCCGGCGGCGAAAACCTCGGGATGGGAGGGGCTGCGATGGTGGGTGTCGACCTGGACCCAGCCATCCGCAGTGCACGCCAGCCCGCTGTGACGGAGCCAGGCCTGCGGGCGGGCGCCGGTGGCGGCGAGGACGCAGTCGGCGGGCAGCAGGCGTTCAGCGGGCCGCGGGGGCGCGTCGTGCGTCGCGTGCTCCGCGGGCGTGCTGCCGACCAGGCGCAGGGTGCCGGATTCGGCGTGTGCGCGCTGCAGATGCACGCTGACGCCGGCCGCGTCGAGCTGGCACAGCACGCGCTGGCGCACGCGGTCGGCATGGCCGATGAGCAGGCTGGCGGGGGCGCAGACGAGAGCGACCTGCGCCGTCGCCGAGGCACGGCGCAAGGCTTGCGCGGCGGCGAGGGCAAGTTCCACCCCGGCAGCGCCGCCACCGACGATGCACAGCCGAAAACCGTCCGTGGCGCGTGCCGCTTCCAGCACCCGAGGCCACGCGGCGAAGAAGCCGGGAAGGGGCTTGACCGGCAGCAGGCGCTGCGTGCCGAGTGCGTCCAGCGCGGTGGTGTTGGTCTCGCTGCCGATGTCGAGCGACAGGAGGTCGTAGTCGAGGAGGGCGCTGCGGGTGTCGCCGCCGTCGCCGTCGCTCGCGATCCGCAGCCGGCGCTGGTCGGCATCGAGCGTGCACACCGTGCCGAGCAGCAGGCGCACGCCCGCCGCGGCGGCGAGCGGGCGCAGGTCGATGCGGCAGTCGTCCTCGCGGTAATGCCCGGCCATCCAGCCCGGCAGCATGCCGGAATAATATTGCCAGGGCGAGGGCGTGAGCAGCACGGTTTCCAGGCCCCGCGGTCGCGCGCGGGTGAGTGCGCGGAGCACGGCGAGCTGGGCGTGGCCGCCGCCGGCGAGGACGAGTCGCTTCATTGTCGTGACCTGCAAGGGAACTGCTTCATCGTAAGGTTTTCCGAGTCAGGAACGACAAAGAGACCCGATCGGCCGCCCGGGTTCCCTCTCCGCTGCCGACACCATCGCCATTTCGCCCCCGATCGCCCCCCCACCGCCGACCGAGACCGTCCATGCATGCCACACTTCCGCTCCTCCAGTCCTCCGACTTTCCGGCCATCCGTCGCCAGGCGACGGCCACCCTGCAGGTCAATCTCGGCTATCGCTGCAACCAGTCCTGCGTGCACTGTCACGTGAACGCCGGCCCCCACCGCAGCGAGATGATGGACGCCGAAACGATGGCGCTGATTCCCCGCGTGCTCGCCGCGCGCGGCATCGGCATGCTCGACCTCACCGGCGGTGCGCCCGAGCTGCATCCGGGGTTTCGCGACCTGGTGCAGGTGGTGCGCGCACTCGGCGTCAAGGTGATCGACCGCTGCAACCTCACCATCCTGTTCGAGCCGGGCCACGAAGGGCTGGCGGAGTTCCTCGCCGACAACGAGGTCGAGGTGGTGGCCTCGCTGCCCTGCTATTCGGTGGATAACGTCGACCGCCAGCGTGGCAAGGGCGTGTTCGACAAGAGTATCGCCGGGCTGCAGCGCCTCAATGCGCTCGGCTATGGCCGTGAGGGCTCGGGCCGGGTGCTGAACCTGGTCTACAACCCGCAGGGGGCGGTGCTGCCGCCGCCCCAGCCGGCACTGGAGGCAGACTACAGGCGCGAACTGGGGCGGCATTTCGGCATCGTCTTCAATAGCCTGTATGCGCTCGCCAACATGCCGATCCAGCGCTTCGGCTCGATGCTGATCTCGAAAGGACAGTTCAACGGCTATATCCGCCTGCTCAAGGACGCGCACCGCGACGCCAACCTGGCCCAGGTCATGTGCCGTTCGCTGATCAGCGTCGACTGGCAGGGGCGGCTCCATGACTGCGACTTCAACCAGCAGCTCGATCTCCCGCTGATCGACCCGGCAAGGGGTGAGGCCCGTCATTTGCGCGACTTGCTGCACGCCGATGTCGACGGTGCGCCGATCCGGGTTGGGGAGCACTGCTACGGGTGCACGGCGGGCCATGGTTCGAGCTGCGGTGGCGCGCTCGGTGCCTGAGCGCGTGACGCTGTCGATCATCGTGCCGATGCTCGATGAGGCGGCGGTGCTGCCCGCCTTGCTGGCGCATCTCGCACCCTGGCAGGCGGGCGGTTGCGAGGTGCTGCTGGTCGACGGGGGCAGCGCGGACGGTTCCGCGGCCATGGCGCGCGCGGCGGGCTTCACGGTGGTGGATGCCGAACGCGGCCGCGCGCGACAGATGAACGCGGGAGCCGCCGTGGCGCACGGTGAGGTGCTGCTCTTCCTTCATGCGGATACGCAGTTGCCGGCGGGGGCCGGGCAAGCGGTGCGCGCGGCGCTCGCCGAGGCCGGTCGTGAATGGGGGCGGTTCGACGTGCTCATCACCGGGCGTTCGCCGATGCTGGGCGTGGTCGCTGCGCTGATGAACCTGCGCTCGCGCCTGACCGGCATTGCCACCGGCGACCAGGCGATGTTCATGCGCCGCGAGGCGCTCGACGCGGTGGGTGGCTTTCCGCTGCAGCCGTTGATGGAGGACATCGAGCTATCGCGCCGCCTGCGGCGGCGTTCGCGCCCTGCCTGCGTGCGCTTGCGGGTCGCCACCTCCGGGCGGCGCTGGGAAGAGCGCGGTGTGTGGCGCACCATCGTGTTGATGTGGCGGCTGCGCTGGGCCTACTGGCGCGGAGTGCCCGCCGAGAGGCTGGCCGAGGCCTACCGGTGAGCACGGTGCGCATCGTCGTGTTTGCCAAGGCGCCGCGCCCGGGCTTGGCCAAGACGCGGCTGATTCCGGCGCGTGGCGCCGCCGGGGCGGCAGCGCTGGCCGCGCGCATGCTGGCGCACACCTTGCACCACGCGCTGGCGAGCGGCGTGGGAGCGGTCGAGCTATGCGCCGCGCCCGCCCCCGCCGACCCCGCGTGGGCGGGCATCGAACTGCCCGCTGGGGTGGTGTGCACGGCGCAGGGCGAGGGGGATCTGGGCGCGCGCATGGCGCGTGCGGCGCGGCGGGCGACCGGCGCGGGCGAGGCCGTGGTGCTGATCGGCACCGATTGTCCTGCGCTCGATGCGGCCTGTCTGCGCCGGGCCGCGGGCGCACTGTACGAGACCGATGCGGTGATCGCCCCCGCGGCCGACGGCGGCTATGCCTTGCTCGGCCTGCGCCGCTTCGACCCCCGCCTGTTCGAGGACATCGCCTGGAGCACGCCCACCGTGGCCGCCACCACGCTGGCGCGGCTGCATGCGCTGGGCTGGTCGTGTGTCCGCCTGCCCCTGGTGCACGACATCGACGAACCTGGCGATCTCGTGCATCTGCCGCCGGGTTGGTGAGTAGGCCGGTGGGGACGGAAACGCGCGCAGTCGTCCCCGTTTCCGGCACAATCGGGACGATCACCCCAACCGGAGTGCCTGACCATGAGCTTCCACCCCCTTTTGCTGTTCGTGCACGTCGCCGGTGTCGTCATCTGGGTGGGCGGCATGTTCTTCGCCTACGTCTGCCTGCGCCCCGAGGCGGCCAGCCAGCTCGAGCCGCCGCCGCGGCTGCGCCTGTGGCGCGGCGTGCTGGCGCGCTTCTTCACCTGGGTGTGGGTGGCGGTGGCCGCAGTGCTGGCGAGCGGGCTGGCGCTGATCCTGCGCGTCGGCTTCGCGGCCGCACCGCTCTACCAGCACATCATGTTCCTGATGGGCCTGGTGATGATCGCAATCTACGTCTTCGTCTATTTCGTGCCGTATGCCGGCTTGAACAAGGCGGTCGCGGCCGAGGACTGGAAGGCGGGCGGCGCGGCGCTCGGCCGCATCCGGCAACTGGTGGGGACGAACCTGACGCTCGGCTTCCTGACCATCGCCATGGGCACGCTCGGGCGCTGGCTGGGCTGAGCTGCGCCCCCCGTTCGCGGCTGCCGCCGCTCCTACATGGCGCGTCGGTTGCGGTAGGAGCGCCGGCAGGCGCGAAGGCAGCAGCGGAGTTCGGAATGCGGGTCGGTTATCGGACGGCCTTGTTCGCGGCTTCCGCCGCTCCTACAGGCGTGTCGGTTGCGGTAGGAGCGCCGGCAGGCGCGAAGGCAGCAGCGGAGTTCGGAATGCGGGTCGGTTATCGGACGGCCT
>JAKLLJ010000202.1 GCA_023150215.1 Thauera sp.
GAGCCCGAGATCTACGGATCGACCACGCTCGCTGACGTCGACAACGGCCTGCGCGCGCAGGGCGAACAACTCGGTGTCGAGGTGCTGTGCTTTCAAAGCAACCACGAGGGCGCAATCGTCGATCGCATCCACCAGGCGCGCATCGAAGGCGTGAGCTGGATCCTGATCAATCCGGGCGCCTACACCCACACCAGCGTGGCGATCCGCGACGCGCTCGCCGGGGTGGCGATCCCCTTCGTCGAGGTGCACATCTCCAACGTGCATCGACGAGAGCCCTTCCGCCATCACTCCTATCTCTCCGACATCGCCGAGGCGGTGATGGCCGGCTTCGGCACCCAGGGCTACGGCCTGGCGCTGCAATTCATCGCCAGCCGCGTGTAGGCGCCGCCACCCGCGTGATGCAGTTGGACGCCCTCGGCTGGGTCGTCACCGCCGTCGCCATCCTGCTCACCGGCATCTCCAAGGCCGGGCTCGGCGGTGCCCTCGGCGGGCTGGCGGTGCCCTTCATGTCGATGTGGATCTCGCCGCGCGATGCGGTCGCGGTGGTGCTGCCCATTCTCATCGTGATGGACGTGGTCGGCATCCGGGTGTGGCGGGGCAAGGCGCAATGGAGCGAGCTGCGCCACCTGATTCCGGCCGCGCTGCTCGGCATCGCGCTCGGTACGCTGCTGTTCGGTGTGCTGTCGGATCGCATGGTCAAGCTCGCGCTGGGGGTGATCGCGATCGTGTTCGCCGCAGACCGCCTGCTGCGCACCGGGGCGCCGGCCTGCCGTGGGGACGGCGGAGTCCCGCGGGCTTTCGCGTGGGCCTGCGGTGCGACTGCAGGCTTCACCAGCACGCTCGCGCACGCGGGCGGGCCGCCGGTGATGGCCTACCTGCTGTCGCGTCGCTTGCCAAAGGAGGCGTTCGTCGCCACCTCGGTATTCTTCTTCACCGCGATCAACCTCGCCAAGCTGCCCTTCTATCTGGGCATCGGCCTCTTCAGCCGCGACACCCTGCTGATGTCGGCGATGCTGGTGCCGCTGGTGCCGCTCGGCGTCTGGCTCGGCCTGCGCCTGCTGCGCCGCATCCCCGAGCGGCCGTTTTTCCTGTTCGCCACCTGGGCGTTGGCCTTGTCGGGTGTCAAGCTGCTGTGGGACGGCGTCGCGGGCTGAGTCCCGCGGCGATGTTGAAACGGTGGAGGTTCGCGGCTGCCGCCGCTCCTACAGCGCCGGAACGAGGCGTAGGAGCGGCGGTAGCCGCGAACGGGGCCTTCCGGATTTCGACGCGCATGCCCAAATCCCAATCGCCGCATTCGCGCCTGCCGGCGCTCCTACAGCAACCGACGCGGCTTCGACCCCGTGTAGGAGCGCCGGCAGACGCGAATGCCGTGGCGGGTCGAGCCCGATCCACCGTGCCGGTACGTCTTTGCCCCGCCCGGGAAAAACCCCGCCGGGGCCGGCCAAATGCGCCCCTTACTGCTTCTGCACGATCGCGCTGCCACCGCCGTGGCGCAGCGGCTCGCTGACGGCGGTGACCGTGCCGTCGGCGTTGAAGCGGATGCCGTTGGCGGCGCCGATCTGGTCGGTCTCGCGCCACTTGTGGCCCTTGGCCTCCAGCGCTTTGGCCTGCTCGCTGGCGGGGAACTGCAGCAGCGTCTCGACCAGGGTGGTGTCGCCGTTGCGCTGGCTCAGGCGCGGTGCGGCGAGCGCATCGGCCAGGCTCATGCCGAGATCGACGTGATTGACGATGGTCTGCAGCGCGGTGGTGATGATGGTCGAGCCGCCGGGCGAGCCGATCGTGAATGCCGGCCTGCCGTCCTTGAGCACGATGGTCGGGCTCATGCTCGAGCGTGGGCGCTTGAAGGCCTCGGGCAGGTTGGGGTGCGGGCCGCTGAAGTCGAAGTCGGTGAGCTCGTTGTTGAGCAGGAAGCCGCGCCCCGGCACCACGATGCCGCTACCGCCCCAGTCCTCGATGGTGAAGGTGTAGGCGACCACGTTGCCTTCGCGGTCGGACACCGCGAGGTGGGTGGTGTGCATCGACTCCTGCGCGAGCGGCTTGGGCTGTGGGCGCAGCGGCACCGAGCGGTCGTCCTCGAAGGGGTAGGGGTCGCCCGCCGCGACCTTGCCCGGCGCGGCGCCGGCGCCGATCTGCCGGGCGCGCTCGCGGGCGTAGGCCTTGGACAGCAGGCCTTCTTTGGGAAAGTCCACGAACTCCTCGTCGGCCACGTAGGCGTTGCGGTCGGCGAAGGCCAGGCGCGAGGCCTCGAGGTAGAGGTGCTCGATCTCGGCGCGCGGCTTGCCGGCGAGGTCGAAGGTCTCGAGCAGGTTGAGCGCCTGCGCGATCGCGATGCCGCCGCTCGAGGGCGCGGGCATGCCGTACACCTCGTAGCCGCGGTAGGTCGAGCGCACCGGCTGGCGGATGCGCGCCTCGTAGTCCTTCAGGTCGGCCATGCTCAGGCCGCCGGCGATCACGCTCACGCCCGGATTGACCGGTGGATGGCTCACTGCCGCCACCATGCTCGCCGCGATCGGCCCCTCGTAGAAGGCCTTCACCCCGCCGCGCGCGATGTCGCGGTAGGTTTGTGCGAGCTCGGGGTTGCGGAAGTGCGTGCCCACCGGCAGCGCCTTGCCGTCCTGCAGGTAGAGCGCGGAGGCGGTGGAGAAGCGCGCGAATTTGGCCTCGTTGACCTTGTTGATGCGGTGGAAGTTGGCGCCGACCGCGAAGCCTTCTTCGGCTACGCGGATGGCCGGGGCGAGAACCTTGTCGAGCCCCATCGTGCCGTAGCGCGTCAGCGCCTCGTGCCAGCCGCGGATGGTGCCCGGCACGCCGACCGAGATGCCGTTGGGCACGGTGGCCTTCCAGTCCATCTCCTTGCCCTCGGTGTCGAGGAATACGCCGGGGTGGAAGCTCGCCGGGGCGACCTCGCGGTGATCGATCGCGATCACGCGCTTGTCCCTGGCGGACCAGATCAGCATGAAGCCGCCGCCGCCGATGCCGCAGCTGAACGGGTCGGTGACGCCGAGCGTGGCCGCCGCAGCCACCGCGGCGTCGATGGCGTTGCCGCCGGCGTCGAGGATCTGCATCGCCGCCAGGCTGGCTTCGTGCGAGATGGTGGCGACCGCGCCGCCGTGTCCGTTGTCGACCGGCTGCTTCGCCAGCGCGCCGAAGGCGGCCATCATGACCGCGGTGGCGAGGAGGGTGCGTGTTGTTCTCATGATGCGCTCCGTCGGGGTGGGGACATGACGGTAGCACAGGGCGGCTGGTTCGCGCCTTCCGGCGCTCCTACCGGAAAACCCGGCTCGGGGCGCCTGTAGGAGCGCCGGAAGGCGCGAACGCGCTTTTACAGGCCGAGCGTCTGCGCGGTGTAGCGCGCGATCATGCGCTCTTCGTTGGTCGGCACCACGGCGACGGCGACGCGGCTCGCTGCGGTGTCGATGCGGCGGGCGTGGTCGGCGTTGGCGGCGGGATCGATCTCGATGCCCATCCAGGCCGACAGTGCGGCGACCTTCTCGCGCACCGCGGCGGCATGCTCGCCGATGCCGCCGGTGAACACCAGCGCGTCGAGCCCGCCCGCGGCCGCGGCCAGCGAGCCGAGCTCGCGCGCGATGCGGTAGCAGAACAGGTCGACCGCTTCCTTCGCCTCGGGCGCATCCGAGGTGAGCAGGGTGCGCATGTCCTGGCTGAGGCCCGACACGCCGAGCAGGCCCGATTCCTTGTACAGCAGGCTGGTCAGCGCCTTGGCGTCCATGCCTTTCTGCTCCATCAGGTAGAGCATCACGCCGGGGTCGAGGCTGCCGGTGCGCGTGCCCATCATTAGGCCCTCGACCGCGGTGAAACCCATCGTCGACGCGACACTGCGACCGTCGCGCAGCGCGCACATCGAGGCGCCGTTGCCGAGATGGGCGATCACCACCGCACCGCTGGCGCGCTCGCCGATGACTTCCGGTAGCTGGCGCGTCACGTAGTCGTAGGACAAGCCGTGGAAGCCGTAGCGCTTGATGCCCTCGGCCGACAGCTTGCGCGGCAGCGCAAACGCCTGCGCGACCGCAGGCTGGGTGCGGTGGAAGGCGGTGTCGAAGCAGCCGACCTGCGGCACGACCGGCATCAGCCCGGCCACCGCGCGCACGGCGCGCAGGTTGTGCGGCTGGTGCAGCGGGGCGAGCGGCACGAAGGTGTCGAGCGTGCGCAGCACCGCCTCGTCCAGGCGCGTGGGCGCGCTGTAGTGGTCGCCGCCATGCACGATGCGGTGGCCGGCGGCGACGATGTCGAGCGCCGGGTTGTGCTCGTTGAGCAGCGCGAACACGTGATTGAGCGCGTCGCGATGCTGCTCGCCCTGGCTGCCGCCGGTGGGCACGCGCTGTTGGATGCGCTGGCCGTCGGCAGTCTTGAAGGTGATCTCGGGCGTGGCGCCGATGCCTTCGACCTGGCCGGACACCGCCGGTGCTTCGGCGACGTCACCGTTGATCGGGTAGAGCGCGAACTTCAGGCTCGACGAGCCTGCATTGAGGACGAGGACGGCCTTCATGCTTTCAGGGCCTCGCGCTTGCGGTGGGCCATCAGCTGCACGACCGCGCACGACGCGGTGCGCGTCTCGGCGGTGTCGGCACGGCTGGTCAGCACGATCGGCACGCGCGCGCCCAGCACCACGCCGGCCATCAGCGCGTTGGCGAGGTACTCGAGCTGCTTGGCGACCATGTTGCCGGACTCGAGGTCGGGCACCACCAGGATGTCGGCGTTGCCGGCCACGACCGACTTGATGCCCTTGGTCTTGGCGGCGACCAGCGACACCGCGTTGTCGAAGGCGAGCGGGCCGTCGAGCAGGCCACCCTTGATCTGGCCGCGGTCGGCCATCTTGCACAGCGCGGCGGCGTCGATCGTCGAGCGGATCTTCGAGGTCACGGTCTCGACCGCCGACAGGATCGCCACCTTGGGTTCGGGCAGGCCGAGGATGTGGGCGAGCTCGATCGCGTTCTGGATGATGTCGACCTTATCCTCGAGCGTGGGCTCGATCATGATCGCCGCGTCGGTGATCATCAGCGGGTGCGGGTAGGTCGGCACGTCGGCGAGGAAGACGTGGCTGATGCGGCGGCCGGTGCGCAGGTGCTTGATCACCTGGCTCATCATCTCGTCGGTGTGCAGCGAGCCCTTCATCAGCGCCTCGGCGCCGCCGTCGCGGCACAGGGCGACGGCAACCTCGGCCGAGGCGTGGCTGTGTTCGGTGTCGACGATGCGCAGGCCCTTGATGTCGATCTCATGTTCTTCGGCCACGGCGCGGATGCGCGACTCGGGGCCGACCAGGATCGGCTCGACCAGGCCGGCGCGTGCCGCCTGGACCGGGCCGAGCAGGGATTCGCGGTCGCAGGGGTGGGCCACCGCGATCGGGATCGGCGACAGGCCGGCCGACACCGACAGCAGGTGGCGGTAGCGCAGCTCGCGGTCGGACACGGTGACCTCGGGCAGCACGACGCGTGCGCGCGAGATCTTCTCGGTCGGCGCCATCACCTCGGCGATGCCGTCGATCACCTTGAGACCGTCCTGGTTCACCGCCAGGCAGTCGAAGATGATGTGGTGGTTGTGCTCGAACTTTTCCTTGCAGGTGACCGTGATCGTCAGCGTGTCGCCGATCGTGATCGGGCGCCAGAAGTTCAGCCCCTGCGACACGTACACCGTGCCGGGGCCGGGGAACTCGGTGCCGAGCACGGTGGAGATGAGCGTGCTGCCCCACATGCTGTGGCCGACGACCTCGCGGAACTGGCTGGAGCGTGCGTATTCGAGATCGACGTGGGTCGGGTTGACGTCGCCCGACATGGCGGCGAACAGGTGGATGTCCTCGGGGCGCAGCGTGCGGACGAGCTGGGCGAAGTCGCCCACCTGGATCTCGTCGAAGGTGCGGTTCTGGATCATCTGTTGTGCGGCAGGAGCTTTCATGGCAACTCTCGTTCTTGGATGCATTGCAACACGCGATTCTAGACCTTGTATGTGACTGCCACATGCGCTAAAACGATCGAATTGTGCAATGCGTCAATCAGACGCACGTTTCCTTGCGGCGCAGATGTTTTTCATGCACGCACCATGCCATTGCTCACGATTGGCTGCGCGGGTCGCGTGCTAGACTCCGCGCGTTTTTCCGATCTGCGGGCGTGGATGTGGTCGGTTGTGCGCCCGAAACCTGTCGAATCTCCTCATTTCGCCACGGAATCAACCATGCAAGTCGTCGTTCTCGCTGCCGGCCAGGGCAAGCGCATGCGCTCGGTGCTGCCCAAGGTCCTCCAACCCATCGCCGGCAAGCCGATGCTGGCCCACGTGCTCGATGCCGCCCGCACGCTCGACGCCCAGCGCATCTGCGTGGTGTACG
>JAKLLJ010000203.1 GCA_023150215.1 Thauera sp.
GAGGAGACTGCATGATGAGTTCCCGCACAGCGAACGGCCCGGACCCGCTCCGCTCTCATGACGCGCCTCACGGCGACGAGCACGCCCACCCCCTGGACGCGCTGCGTTTCCCGCTCCACGGCAGCCGCCTGATCGAGGCCAGCGCCGGCACGGGCAAGACGTGGACCATCGCCGCGCTCTACCTGCGCCTGGTGCTCGGCCACGGCCGCCGCGCGGGTGACGAGGGTGACACCGGCGAGGGGGGCCACGGCGAGGGGGGCGACGACCTTCAAGGCGCGCAGCCGACCGCCTTCCACCGCCCGCTGCTGCCCGCCGAGATCCTGGTGATGACCTTCACCCGCGCGGCCACCCAGGAGCTGTCCGACCGCATCCGCGCCCGCCTCATCGAGGCCGCGCGCTGCTTTCGCGGCGATGCCGCGCCGGCGGCGCACGACACCCTGCTCATCGGCCTGCTCGCCGCCTACGCGGACCCGGCCACGCGCACCCAGGCCGCCTGGCGCCTGGCGATGGCGGCCGAGGCGATGGACGACGCGGCGGTGTTCACGATCGACGCCTGGTGCCAGCGCATGCTGCGCGAGCACGCCTTCGACAGCGGCAACCCCTTCGACGAGGAGCTCGCCGCCGACGAGCACACCCTGCTGGTCGAGGCCGCGCAGGATTACTGGCGCCAGCAGTGCTATCCGCTCACCGCCGCGCAGCTCGACCACGTGCTCGCGCTATGGCCCGACGTGCATGCGCTGCATGCGGACGTGCGCGAGCTGGTCGGCCAGGCGCTGCCGCAGGACGACATCGACGGCACGCTCGGCGAGTGCGTCGAGCGCGCCGTCGGCCGCCGAAGTCAGGCCCTGATCACGCTCGGCAAAGGCTGGAGCCAGCGCGCGCAGGCGATGAAGGCATGGATCGACGAGCAGTTGGCCGGCAATGCCAAGGCCTGGAACGGTCGCAAGCTGCAAAGCCGCTACTACGGCCCCTGGCTCGACGCGCTCGCAGCCTGGGCGCGCAACCCGCTGGCGCAGGCGCTCGAGCTCAGCGCCAGCGCGCGCCACCGCCTCAGCCCGGACGGCATGCTCGAGGCGCGCAAGGACGGCGCCCCGGCCCCCGCGCTGCCTGCCGACTTCGAGGCCTTCGCCGGACTCCTGCACGCGCTCGACGCCCTGCCCGAGCCCGGGGTGGCGCTGCGCATCCACGCCGCCACCCACGTCGCCCGCCGCCTCGCCGCCCTGAAGCGCCAGGCGCGCAGCTTCGGCTTCGCCGACATGCTCGAACGGCTCGACGCGGCGCTCTCCGGGGCGCACGGCGCGCGCCTGCGCGAGCGCATCCTCACCCAGTATCCGGTGGCGCTGATCGACGAGTTCCAGGACACCTCGCCCCTGCAGTACCGCCTGTTCGATGCGCTCTACCACACCGCCGACAACGACGCGCGCAGCGCGCTGCTGCTGATCGGCGACCCCAAGCAGTCGATCTACGGCTTTCGCGGCGCCGACATCTACAGCTACCTGCAGGCCCGCCGCGCCACCGCCGGCCGGCACTATGTGCTCGACACCAATTACCGCTCGACCAAGACGCTGGTGGCGGCGGTCAATCACTGGTTCGAGCAGGCCGAGGAACGCCGCGCGACCGACGACGGCACGAACGGCGGCGGGGCCTTCCTGTTTCGCACCGCTGGCGGCAACGAGCTGCCGTTCGAGCGCGTCGCCGCCCAGGGGCGCGACGAGGCCTTCCACACTGGCGCCGGCCCGATGCCGGCGCTTTCCATCGAGCACGACCTCGTGCTGCGCAGCGCCGGCGAGATGCGCCGCCTGTTCGCCGCGCGTTGCGCGGAGCGGATCGTGGGCTGGCTCAACGACCCGCAAGCGGGCTTTCTTCACGCCACGGCAGGCTTCAGCCGCCTGCGCCCGGCCGACATCGCGGTGCTGGTGCGCACCGGCAAGGAGGCCGCTGCCGTGCGCGCCGAACTGCGCCGCCGCGGGGTCGCCTCGGTGTATCTGTCGGACAAGGATTCCGTCTTCGCCAGCGACGAGGCGCGCGACGTGCTGCGCTGGCTGCGCGCAGCGGCCTCGCCGCGCGACGCCGGGCTCGTGCGCGCCGCCCTCGCCACCCGCACGGTGGGCTTGTCGATCGAGGAGCTGGCGTGGCTGGCGAGCGACGACGAGGCTTTCGACGCGCGCAGCGCGCAGGTGCAGCAGTTGCATACGGTGTGGCGCGAGCTCGGCGTGCTCACCATGCTGCGCCGCACGCTGCACCTGCTCGCGCTGCCCGCACGCTGGCTGGCCGAGGCGGACGGCGAGCGCCGGCTCACCAACTTCCTGCATCTGGCCGAACTGCTGCAGCAGGCCAGCGCCCGGCTCGACGGCGAGCAGGCACTGATCCGCTGGCTGGCGATGCAAATCGAGGACGGCGCCAGCGGCAGCGAGGAACAGGTGGTGCGCCTGGAAAGCGATGCCGACCTGGTCAAGGTGGTCACGGTGCACAAGAGCAAGGGGCTGGAATACCCGGTGGTATGCCTGCCCTTCGCGTGCAGCTTGCGCCGGGTGGAACGCCGCCACGCGCGCTACCTCAAGCTCGCCGACGCCGCGGGCGCTCGCGAGATCAAGCTCGACTACGACGACGAGGATCTGGCACGCGCCGACCACGAACGCCTGCGCGAGGACCTGCGCCTGTTCTATGTCGCCCTCACCCGCGCCCGCCACACGGTGTGGATGGGCTTTGCCGCACTCAAGGTCGGCAACGGCAAGGACTGCATCAATCATCGCAGCGCACCCGGCTACTTGCTCGCCGGGCTCGCGCCGCGTGACGAAGGCGCCTGGCAGGCCCCGCTCGAAGCACTCGCCGAACGCGCGCGCACCAACGGCGCGGCCTGCATCGCGGTAGACGCCGCAGCCGAAGCGATCGCCCGCACGCCGCTACGCCGGCGCGAGACGCTGCCCGCGCTGCAGGACAGCGCGCGCTATGCGGCCGACTTCGAGCGCCGCTGGTCGCTCGGCAGCTTTTCGTCGCTGGTGCGCGACATCGACACCGGCGCCCTCTCGCCCACGCAAACCCACCGCCCGGCCGCGGACGAAGGCGCGACCGAGCCCGCCTTCGCCTTGCCCGTGACGCCACCGCCGGCGCTGCCGCCCTGGCACCGTTTCCCGCGCGGCGCCTTTGCCGGCGACTTCCTCCACGACCTGCTCGAATGGCTCGCCGCCGAGGGCTTCGCGCTCGCGGCCAACGCGGGGCTGGAGGCCGCCTTGCGCCGGCGCTGCGAGCGTGCCGGCCGCGGCGACTGGGCCGACGAAGCGCTGCACTGGATGCAGGCCTTGCTCGCCACTCCGCTGCCGAGCGTGGGGGTGGCGCTGCAGGACCTGCGCACGCATCTGACCGAGATGGAGTTCTGGATGCCGTCCGCCCACCTGGAGGCACGCGCCGTGGACGCCCTGTGCCGCCACCACCTGCTCGCCGGCGCGGCGCGGCCCGAGCTGCCGCAACGCGTGCTCCACGGCATGCTGATGGGGTTTGCCGACCTGGTCTTCGAGCACGACGGGCGCTACTGGGTGCTGGACTACAAGTCGAACAGCCTGGGCGCCACCGGCGCCGCCTACGATCACGCCGCGCTGCAGGCGGCGATGGCCCATCACCGCTACGACGTGCAGGCGGCGATCTACCTGCTCGCGCTGCACCGCCTGCTGCGCGCACGCCTCGGCGCCGCCTACGATCCGGCGCGCCAGCTCGGCGGCGCGCTGTACCTGTTCCTGCGCGGCATCGACGGCCCCGCGCAGGGCGAGTATGCGATCGCTGCCACACCCGGGGTCCTCGCGCTGATCGAAGCCCTGGACCGCCTGCTCACCGATGAGGCTTGCCAGGCATGAGCGCAGCGACCCTTTCCTCTCCCGCACTCGACACCCTGCGCGCCTGGAGCGACGCCGGCCTGCTGCGCCAGCTCGACAGCGCCTTCGCCGCCTTCGTCAGCGAACTCGATCCGGGGGCCGATGGCGGCCTGGTCGTGGCCGCGGCGATGCTCAGCCATATGGAAGGCCGCGGCCACAGCTGCCTGCCGCTCGCCGCGCTTGCCGGGGCGGACGCGGCGCTGTTCGCCTGGCCGCCCGACACCCTGCCCGCGGTGGAGGCGCTGTGGCAGACGCTGCCGCCCACCACCGAGGCCTGGCTGCGCGCGCTGGCGCACAGCGCGGTCGTTCAGCGCATCGGCTGCGACAGCGGCTGCGGCCAGCCGCTGGTGCTCGACGGCCCCGACCGTGCCCCCCGCCTCTACCTGCGCCGCTACTGGCACTACGAGCAGACCGTGGCGGCGGCGGTCGGCGCGCGCTGCGCCGCGGTAGAGGCCGTCGATGAGCAGGCCGCGCGGCGCTGGCTCGATCGCCTCTTCGCCGCCGACGCCACGGCGCACGCGCGCCGCACTGCGGTCGACTGGCAGAAGCTCGCCTGCGCGCTTGCGCTGCGCGGCCGGCTGACGATCATCACCGGCGGCCCAGGCACCGGCAAGACCTACACCGCCGCCCGCCTGCTCGCGCTCCTGCTCGCCACCAGCACCGACCCGCAACGCCTGCGCATCGCACTCGCCGCCCCCACCGGCAAGGCCGCCGCCCGCCTCAAGCAGTCGATCGACGGCTCGCTGCAGGCACTGCAGGCCAGCCTGGGCGATGCGCTCGAGCTCGCCGAACTCACCCGCCGCATCGGCGCGGCGCGCACCCTGCACGCGCTGCTCGGCGCGCGGCCCGACACCCGACGCCTGCGCCACCACGCTGGCAATCCGCTCGACGCCGACGTGGTGATCGTCGATGAAGCCTCGATGGTGCATCTGGAGATGATGGCCGCGCTGCTCGACGCCCTGCCGCCCACGGCCCGCCTGATCCTGCTCGGCGACAAGGACCAGCTCGCCTCGGTGGAAGCCGGCGCGGTGCTCGGCGACCTGTGCCGCGACGCCCAGGCCGGGCGCTACAGCGCCGAAACCGCGCGCTACCTGCAGGCGACCACCGGCGAGCCCCTGCCCGACACCTGTCGCGCGCCCGTGCAGGATCCGCCCGCGCTCGCCCAGCACACCGTGATGCTGCGCGAAAGCCGGCGCTTCGACGGACCGATCGGTGCGCTCGCACTGGCCGTCAACGCGGCCGCCGATCCCGCGCTGCCCGCCAGGCTGCTGCACACCGATGCCAGCGGTGCGCTGTTCGGCGCCGAAGGCGGGACGGTTTCGGCGCTTGTGGACCTCGCCGTCGCCGGCCGCCCCGGCGCGCCGGCTTCGTACCGCGACTACCTGCTACTGCTCGCCCAGGGCCCGGTCGACGCCGGCGCCGATGCGCACGCCGCATGGGTGGTGCAGATCCTCAAGGCCTTCGACCGCTTCCGCATCCTGTGCGCGGTGCGCGAAGGCGACTGGGGGGTGGGCGGGCTCAACCGCGCCGTCGAGCGCGCGCTAGCGCACGCGGGCCTGCTGACGCCACAGGGCAGCTGGTATCGCGGTCGCCCGGTGATGGTCACCCGCAACGACGCGGCGCTCGGGGTCTTCAACGGCGACATCGGCATCGCCCTGCCCGCGGCCGAGAACATGGCCAGCCTGCGGGTGTATTTCCTCGACGGCGAGCGCTTGCGCTCGGTTGCGGTGAGCCGGCTCGCGCAGGTCGAGACCGCGTTCGCGATGACCGTGCACAAGAGCCAGGGCTCCGAATTCGAGCACACCGCGCTGGTGCTGTCGGCACAGAGCGGCAGCGTGCTGACGCGCGAACTCCTCTACACCGGCATCACCCGCGCGCGCAAAGCCCTCAGCCTGTTTGCCGAACGCCCCGGCCTGCTCGAACAGGGCGTGACGCAAGCAACGCGGCGCGAGAGCGGACTGGCTCGCATCGGCGAGAAAGCCGCCCCGGCAAACCCACCGCCCCCCGCATGACGTTTTTCTGTAGGAGCGGCGGCAGCCGCGAAGCGGCCAACGCCGCACCCGCCGCGCAGCGCCACGACCGCCACCGCGTTCGCGCCTTCCGGCGCTCCTACATGCGAACCTCCCCCGCAACAGCCGCACCGCTGCATGACGTTTTCCTGTAGGAGCGGCGGCAGCCGCGAACCGGGCCTTGCCGCACCCGCCGCGCAGCGCCACGACCGCCACCGCGTTCGCGCCTTCCGGCGCTCCTACAGGGGGTGTGCTGCGGGATTAGGCGGCGTCGGGGTCGCTGTGGCCGATGGCGTCAACCTCGCGCTTGAGGGCGAGGCGGTCGAGCTTTTCGATCGGCAGGCTGAGGAACAGACGCAGGCGATTGACGATCTGGTTCTCGACCTGGCTAAAGGCGCGCCGGATGCGCACCTCGTCGCCGGTGACCGCGACCGGATC
>JAKLLJ010000204.1 GCA_023150215.1 Thauera sp.
GGACGCGCACACGCGATGGCCTCGGTATTACCCGAGGCCATCGCGCTATAACTGAGCCATTATTGTGCATCAACTCCCTTGCTTGGTGCATGATCTTCATCAAATCGACCATATTCATGACAAACGCCTCGATTGCGCACCTTTATGGGGCATTGACTAGTGCGCGGCACGGCGCATGCAAGGCTCGCGTGCATGGACCGGCCCCAGTCGAGCAGTTATGCTGGGGTCGCATCTTCATACGCACAGGGGGTTTGTATGGGTCTGTTTGCATTCATCAAGGAAGCCGGCGAGAAGCTCTTCGGCAGCGGCGAAGCCAGCGCGACGGCATCTGCTGCCGACCCCGCGGTCGCCAACGCGAAGGCTGCCGAGGCCATCCATAACTACATCGTCGCGCTCAAGCTCGCCCCCTCCGACCTAGGGGTCAGCTTCGACGCCGCACGCTCGCAGGTCACGATCACCGGCACCGCCCCCGACCAGGCCACGCGCGAGAAGATCCTGCTCGCCGCCGGCAACGTCGCCGGCGTCGCCGAGGTCGAGAACCGCATGTCGGTGGCACGCGCCGAACCCGAAGCACAGTTCCACACCGTGGCACGCGGCGACACGCTGTCGGCGATTGCCAAGAAATACTACGGCAACGCCAACCAGTATCCGGCGATCTTCGAGGCTAACAAGCCGATGCTGAGCCACCCCGACAAGATCTACCCGGGCCAGGTGCTGCGCATCCCGCCACAGGGCTGAGTCCCCTCGGTGGCCGGCCGAAAGGCCCACGACCGCCGCCGTTCCTGTAGGAGCGGCGGCAGCTGCGAACCAGGCCGCGCAGCAAGCGGCACGGGTGACGAAGACCGGCGCCGCATTCGCGCCTTCCGGCGCTCCTACAGAACCACCGCGCCCGAATCGGTAGGCGCGGCGGCAGCTGCGAACCAGGCCGCGCAGCAAGCGGCACGGGTGACGAAGACCGACGCCGCATTCGCGCCTGCCGGCGCTCCTACAGAACCACCGCGCCCGAATCGGTAGGAGCGGCGGCAGCCGCGAACCGGGCCGCGCGGCAAGCGGCGTCGGTGACGACGACCGATGCCGTGTTCGCGCCTGCCGGCGCTCCTACAGAACCACCGCGCACCCGCCACCTCGCTTGCCGGCACGCGCCCCGGCCGTTACGCTGCGCCCTTTCGTCTTCCCCGTCCCGCCATGGCCCGCATCCGGATCGAACTGCCCGCCAGCTTCGCCTTCGCCACCGACATTGCGCTGCTGGTGTCGCACATCAACTACGGCAACCACCTCGACAACGCGCAGCTGCTCAGCCTCGTCTCCGAGGCGCGGGTGCGCTTCCTGAAGTCGATGGGCTACGGCGAACTCGACGTCGAAGGGCTCGGCATCATCGTCGCCGACGCGGCGCTGCAGTATCGCTCCGAGGCCTTCCACGGCGAGACGATGCGGGTCGCGATGGCGGCAGGCGACTTCCACGCGCACGGCTGCGACCTGCCGTGGCAGATGACCGATGCCGCGAGCGGCCGCGAGGTGGCACGCGGCAAGACCGGCATCGTCTTCTTCGACTATCGCGAACGACGCAAGGCGCCCGTGCCGGACGGCTTCCGCCGCCGCTTCCCGGCAGCGTAGGCACGACATGGAGCGCGCACGGGTGGCGGTGGTCGGTGGCGGCCCCGCCGGGCTGATGGCAGCGGGCGCGCTCGCCGCCCAGGGCTGCGCGGTGACCGTGTACGACGCCATGCCCTCGGTCGGGCGCAAGTTCCTGCTCGCCGGGCGCGGCGGACTCAACCTCACCCACGCCGAGCCACAGGACGCCTTCCTCGGCCGCTACGGCGCCCGTCGTGACAAGCTCGCACCGCTGCTGGCGGTCTTCGGCGCCGACCACCTGCGTTCATGGGCGCACGGCCTGGGCGTGGAGACTTTCGTCGGCAGCTCCGGCCGCGTGTTTCCGACCGAGATGAAGGCCGCGCCGCTGCTGCGCGCCTGGCTCGCCTGCCTGCGCGCCGCCGGCGTGCGTTTCGCCGTGCGCTATCGCTGGCTGGGCTGGGCGGACGAAGCGGCACAATCTGGCCCGGCGGGGGTCGCCCCTGCGCCTGAGGCCGCGAGCGCGGACGAACGCCAGCCACGCCACCAGCGCCTGCGCTTCGCCACCCCGGAAGGCGAGCGCTTCGTCGAAGCCGACGCGCTGGTGCTCGCGCTCGGCGGCGGCAGCTGGGCGAAACTCGGCTCCGACGGCGCCTGGGTGGCGCCGCTGCGCGCCGCCGGGGTCGAGGTCGCCGACCTGCGCCCCGCCAACTGCGGCTTCGACGTCGCCGGCCCCGCTGGCACCGGCTGGAGCGCGCACTTTCTCGAACGCTTCCGCGGCCAGCCGCTCAAGTCCGTCGCCGCGCGCTGCACCGACCCCGCCGGCCGCGTCCATGCGCGCGCCGGCGAATGCCTGATCTCGGCCACCGGCATCGAGGGCGGCCTGGTCTACGCGCTCTCGGCCCCGCTGCGCGACACCCTGCTCTCGCGCGGCGAGGCGACCCTCGAGCTCGACCTCACCCCGGGCCGCAGCCTCGAACGCCTCGCCGCCGAGCTCGCCCGCCCGCGCGGCAGCCGCTCGATGGCCGCCCACCTGCAGGGCCAGGTTGGTATCAAGGGCGTCAAGGCCGGCCTGCTGCGCGAATGCCTGGCGCGCGCCGACTTCGACGACCCCACCCGCCTGGCGGTCGGCATCAAGACTCTTCCGCTCAAGCTGGTCGCCACGCGCCCGCTCGACGAAGCCATCAGCAGCGCCGGCGGCGTACGCTTCGAGTCCGTCGATGAGCATCTCATGCTGCGCGCCCGCCCCGGCGTCTTCGTCGCCGGCGAGATGCTCGACTGGGAAGCCCCCACCGGCGGCTACCTGCTCACCGCCTGCTTCGCCACCGGTCTCGCCGCCGGCAACGCCGCCGCGCAATGGCTGTCTGAAAGCCCCTGACGCCTCACCCCTCACGCCTCACCCCTCACACCCCAATGAACCTCCATCCCTTCCTGGTCGCGATCGAAGTCGGCGGCACCCTGGCCTTCGCGATGTCCGGCCTCATCGAGGCCACCCGCAAGCGCATGGACATCGTCGGCGTGTTCTCGGTCGCCTTCGTCAGCGCCTTCGGCGGCGGCACCCTGCGCGACATCCTGCTCGACCGCCGGCCGCTGTTCTGGATCGAGAACCAGGAATATCTGTGGCTGGTGCTGGCCATGGTGGCGACCACGCCGCTGTGGCTGCAGACCCTGCGCCACAAGGTCGGCGGCCGCCTGATGGAGCTCGCCGACGCGCTCGGCTTGGGTCTGTTCGCGATCTCCGGTGCGACGCTAGCCGACGCCGCCGGCATGCCGGCGCTGGTCTCGATGCTGATGGGCGTGGTCACCGCGGTGTTCGGCGGCGTGTCGCGCGACGTGCTGTGCAACGAGGTCCCCAAGGTCTACAGCGACCACCGCCCCTACGCGGTGTGCGCGCTGTTCGGCTGCGGCGTCTTCCTCGCGCTCAACGCGACCGGCCTGCCGCTACCGATCACCACCCTGGCCGGCATCGCCGCCGCCACCGGCTCGCGCCTGCTCGCCCTTGTCTTCGACGTGCGCCTGCCGACTTGGCCGGCGCACCGCGACTGAACGGGGCGCGCCGGCCGACGCCACCTACCAGTTCGACTCGCGCTCGGCGGTCGCCGTGATGCGGTGGATCGACAGGTCGGCGCCGTTGAACTCCTCCTCCTGATCCAGGCGCAGCCCCACCGCGAGCCTGAGCGCGCCATACACCAGCACGCCGCCGGCGAGCGCCACGCCGATGCCGAGCGCCGTCATCACCGCCTGCGAGGCGAACGCCACCCCGCCCAGACCGCCCAGCGCCTCGCTACCGAAGATGCCCGCCGCCAGCCCGCCCCAGGCGCCGCACAGGCCGTGCAGCGGCCACACCCCGAGCACGTCGTCGATCTTCCAGCGGTTCTGCGTCAGCGTGAACATCACCACGAACAGTCCCCCCGCCACCGCGCCGACCACCAGCGCACCGAGCGGGTGCATCACGTCCGAACCCGCGCACACCGCCACCAGCCCGGCGAGCGGCCCGTTGTGCACGAAGCCCGGGTCGTTGCGCCCGGCCGCGAGCGCCGCCACCGTGCCGCCCACCATCGCCATCAGCGAGTTGATCGCCACCAGCCCCGAGATGTTCTCCAGGCGCTGCGCCGACATCACATTGAAGCCGAACCAGCCCACGATCAGGATCCACGCCCCGAGCGCGAGGAAGGGAATCGACGACGGCGGATGCGCCGAGATCTGCCCGTTGCGCGCATAGCGTCCGCGCCGCGCCCCCAGCAGCAGCACCGCCGGCAGCGCGATCCAGCCGCCCATCGCATGCACCACCACCGAACCGGCGAAGTCGTGGAACTCCGCGCCGAAGCTCGCCTTCAGCCAGGCCTGGACGCCGAAGGCCTGGTTCCACGCGATACCCTCGAAGAAGGGATAGACGAAACCCACCAGCAGGAAGGTCGCCGCCAGCTGCGGCTGGAAGCGCGCGCGCTCGGCGATGCCGCCCGAGATGATCGCGGGGATCGCCGCGGCAAAGGTCAAAAGGAAGAAGAAGCGCGTGAGCTCGAAGCCGTGGTGCTCCACCAGCGCGCCGGCGCCGGAGAAGAAATGCACCCCGTAGGCGATGCCGTAGCCGATGAAGAAATAGGCCAGCGTCGACACCGCGAAGTCGGACAGGATCTTGACCAGCGCGTTGACCTGGTTCTTCCTGCGCACCGTGCCCAGCTCCAGGAAGGCGAAGCCGGCATGCATCGCCAGCACCATGATGGCGCCCAGCAGGATGAACAGCACGTCGTTGCTCGTTTGAACGGGTTGCATGATGCCTCCGAAAGTGACGGACATCCTTAGCAAGCACCGTTCCAGTGCGATCAATCGGGCGAAAACCAATGGATCACGCCATGATGGTGCGGATGGAGCGCACCAGAGGGGTGCATGGGTGGAGGGGTGCGCACCGTGGCGGGGCGCGTCTACGGTTCCTGCGGGGTCATGGGAGCGGGCTGTCCTTCCGTGGCTCCCGGCAAGCAGACCGCGGTAACCGGCCCGTGAACGGCCGGGTGGTTTCGTCAGGCCAGGGTGTCCGGGTCCTGCATCCAGGCGGGAATGTCGCGCTGGCCGTGCAGTACGCGCCAGACATCGATGTGGTCCGGGCGCTCGATGTAGAACACGAGATAGGGGTAAGGCGACAGCGCCCAGGCGCGTAGCCCCGGAAGGTCCAGCTCGTGCCCATAGCGAGGCGAACCGGTGCCGGGGTGGCGCCCGATGTGGGTGTAGCCCCGTTCCAGTGCGTCGATGAAGCCGAGCGCGACCGACGAGGAGGCCTCTTCGAGGTAGTAGGCGATCGCGTCGTCGACGTCCTGGTTGGCCTGCTCACGCGGAATGACGGGTTTGATCTTCACCCGCGGGAATCGGGCTCGGCAGCCCGGCGCACCCGGTCACGCAGACCTTCGAAGTAAGCGGCATCCGCCGGCGACGCAGGCGCCGTGGCCGCGCCGGCCAGCAGCACACCCCGCAAGCGCTGTCGATCCTGATCCTTGCGGATCAATTCGCGCACGTACTCGCTGCTGGTGCCGTAGCCGCGTTCGCTCACCTGCTGGTCCACGAAGGATTTCAGGCTGTCGGGCAGGGAAATGTTCATCGTGCTCATGCGCTCAGGCTAGTCGGCTTGGCAAAATTTGGCAAGGCAGCGGAGTTCCCTCCATCGTGCCAGTCATGCCGGGCGACCGCATCCCTGCAGCGCCGATGGCCGCAGCGGGCAGGCTCGAGGTTGCCGCCGACCGGGCGCAGAGCCGCTGGGAGTGGCGCGGGTGGCGGGCGTCTCGGTCCGGCCACAAGCTGCCCCCCGACGCTCTGGAGCGTGAATCGTTAAGCCGTCAGCTTCGCCCGGATACCTGCCGCACTAGCGGATGATCTGCAACTTGGCCACAAGCTTAGCGACGGTCTCCCTGAGCAGAACCTTGGCCGGCTCTTCGCCGGGCATCAGCGATCACGGACGCGGACATAAATCTCAACCCAGTGATTGGTGGGGGAGCGTGCACGGTTGTGGTGCTCACCAAAAGGAATGATCTGTATCCGGCCAACGGGCACGCGCATGGCGATCAACTGCTTGCGCACAACCATCAGGGATTGCTCGGCGAGACCGATGTTCAACTGCGGACTTCCACCATCGGGCACGAAGCCTTCCAGCGAAAGTGTGACGCGCTCGTCGGCCTTCGCTGCCTCGGCTACCTCGCGCAGACGGGCGGTCATTT
>JAKLLJ010000205.1 GCA_023150215.1 Thauera sp.
CCGCCCTCGCCGACGATCTTGAACAGGCCGATGTCGCCGGTGCGCGCCACATGCGTGCCGCCGCAAAGCTCCTTGGAACTGCCGATCGACAGCACGCGCACCTCGTCGGCGTACTTCTCGCCAAACAGCATCATCGCGCCCGACTTCTGCGCCGCTTCCAGCGCCATGACCTCGGCCTGCGTCGCCGAGTTGGCGAGGATCTCGCGGTTGACGATCTCCTCGACCTCGCGGATTTCCTCGGCGCTCATCGGCGCGGTGTGGGCGAAGTCGAAGCGGGTCTTGTCCGGATCGACCAGCGAGCCCTTCTGCTGAACGTGGGTGCCGAGCACCTCGCGCAAGGCCTTGTGCATGAGGTGGGTGACCGAGTGATTGCGCGCGGTTGCGGCGCGCGCGGCGACGTCCACCCGGGCGGCCACGCCCTGCCCCACCGCGAGCTTGCCGGTGCGCACCACGCCGTGGTGGCCGAACACCGCGGCCTGGATCTTCTGCGTGTCTTCCACGCCGAAGATGCCGGCGGCACCGCGCAGCTCGCCGCGGTCGCCGACCTGGCCGCCGGACTCGGCGTAGAACGGGGTGTGGTCGAGAACGACCACGCCCATCTCGCCCTCGAGCAGCTCATTGACCGGGGCGCCGTCCTTGTACAGCGCGAGGATGTTGCCCTTTTCATCCAGCAGCGTGTAGCCGTGGAAGGTGGTCGCCGGGCCGTCGTATTCCAGGTTGGCCGCCATCTTGAACTTGCCGGCGGCACGGGCCTGCTCCTTCTGGCGCGCCATCGCGGCGTCGAAGGCGAGCGCGTCCACGGTGACCTCGCGCTCGCGGCAGATGTCGGCGGTGAGGTCGAGCGGGAAGCCGAAGGTGTCGTGCAGCTTGAAGGCGGTGTCGCCGTCGAAGACCTTGTTGCCGGCCTTCTCCATCGCGGCAAGCTCCGATTCGACGATCGCCATGCCGTTCTCGATGGTGGCGAAGAAGCGCTCTTCCTCCTGGCGCAGCACGTCCATGATCCGGCGCTCGCCGTCCTTAAGTTCCGGATAGGCGGTACCCATCTCGGCGACCAGGTCCGGCACCATCTTGTGGAAGAAGGCCGCGCGTGCGCCGAGCTTGTAGCCGTGGCGGATGGCGCGGCGGATGATGCGGCGCAGCACGTAGCCGCGCCCCTCGTTGCCGGGAATCACGCCGTCGGCGATCAGGAAGGAACAGGCTCGGATATGGTCGGCCAGCACCTTCAGCGACGGCGAGTCCATGTCGGCACCGGAGGTTTCACGCGCCGCCGCCTTGATCAGCGCCTGGAAGAGGTCGATCTCGTAGTTGGCATGCACATGCTGCAGCACCGCCGAGATGCGCTCCAGGCCCATGCCGGTATCCACCGAGGGCTTGGGCAGCGGATGCATCACGCCCTGCTCGTCGCGGTTGAACTGCATGAACACGTTGTTCCAGATCTCGATGTAGCGGTCGCCGTCTTCCTCGGGCGATCCCGGGGGGCCGCCCCAGATGTGCTCGCCGTGGTCGTAGAAGATCTCGGTGCACGGACCGCAAGGTCCGGTGTCGCCCATCATCCAGAAGTTGTCCGAGGCGTAGCGCGCGCCCTTGTTGTCGCCGATGCGGATCACCCGCTCGGCAGGTACACCGACGTCCTTCGTCCAGATGTCGTAGGCCTCGTCGTCTTCCGCATAGACCGTGACCCAGAGCTTGTCCTTGGGCAGCTTGAAGACCTCGGTGAGCAGTTCCCAGGCGTAACTGATGGCGTCGCGCTTGAAGTAGTCGCCGAAGCTGAAGTTGCCCAGCATCTCGAAGAAGGTGTGGTGGCGCGCGGTGTAGCCGACGTTCTCGAGGTCGTTGTGCTTGCCGCCGGCGCGCACGCATTTCTGCGAGGTGGTGGCGCGGGTGTACGGACGCTTGTCGAAGCCGAGGAAGACGTCCTTGAACTGGTTCATGCCGGCGTTGGTGAACAGCAGCGTCGGGTCCTCGTGCGGCACGAGCGAGCTGGAGGCCACGATCTGGTGGCCCTTGGATTCGAAGAACTTGAGGAAGGCGTCGCGGAT
Source organism: Thauera sp. (assembly GCA_023150215.1). Classification (GTDB taxonomy): domain Bacteria; phylum Pseudomonadota; class Gammaproteobacteria; order Burkholderiales; family Rhodocyclaceae; genus Thauera. Next base: position 2,040 of record JAKLLJ010000205.1, read on the forward strand.
TTCAGCGGATTTCATGTCAGGTCGTGGCCAGGACGTTGTTGAATCGGGAGCGATCGGGGAGACGATAGACGTCGAAATCCCGATCGAGTGTCAGGATGTCGCGCACGCCGCTTTCGAGCGCGAGCACGATCAGCGACCCGTCGGCGATGTCGATCGGCAGGTCGCGGTATTTTTCGGAAAGCTGGCGGATCAGCGAGACGGCGCCCGCGCCGGGCGTCGTCACCTCGACGCCGCCGCGCTCCACCCACTCCAGGAAAGCAAGCTGGCGATCGACCGAGTGGCCGAGCATGTGGCCGACTTCGGTCAGCACCGGCCAGGTGGTCAGCAAGGCCCCCTCGTAGTTCTCGATGAAGCTGCGTACGCGTGCGTGGTTGCGCTCGGCGGGCTCGAACAGCGCGATCAGCGGCCCGGAGTCAGCGATCGTTCTCAGCACGCAGCCGCTCCACGATGGTGCTGCGGACGCGGTCCTTGCTGGTGAGATCGAGCGTCGCCGCCGTGGCGGACGGGTCGCCGAACAGGTCCTTGCCGAGCTCGTAGGGCGTCTTGCGCGGCGCAAGCCGGGCGAGGTATTCCCGCAAGCTGGCCTTCACCAGCTCGCTCTTGCTGCGACCGGTCTGCGCGGCGGCGCGCGCGAGTTCGGATTCGAGCTCGGGATCGAGGCGGATCGACAGGGTCATGGGGCCGGCTTCCTGTATTACACAACGTATTGCATCGTATGACGCACCGCGATCGAAGTCAATTTCGGCCGCTCGCGCCTATAATTATGCGTTACGACAACCACCCCGGACACGAGGACATCATGGGTAACCGCCTCTCCAAGATCTACACCCGCACCGGCGACGCCGGTACCACCGGCCTGGGCGACGGCAAGCGCGTCTCCAAGAACAGCCTGCGCATCCACGCGCTCGGCGAGGTCGACGAGACCAACGCCATCGTCGGCCTGCTGTTGTGCGAAGAGCTGCCCGAGGACGTGCGCAGCCTGATGACCGACGTGCAGCACGACCTGTTCGACTTGGGCGGCGAGGTCTGCATCCCCGGCATGAGCATGATCACCGACAAGCAGGTGACCCACCTCGAGAACGAGCTCGACCGCTTCAACGAGCCGCTCGAGCCGCTCAAGGACTTCATCCTCCCCGGCGGCACGCGCGCCGCCGCCCTCGCCCATCATGCCCGCACCGTATGCCGCCGCGCCGAGCGCGCGCTGGTGGCGCTGGCGCTGGAGGAGGCGGTCAACGACGCCCCGCGCCAGTACCTCAACCGACTCTCCGACCTGCTCTTCGTGCTCGGCCGCGTGCTCAACCGCGCCGGTGAGCGCGGCGATGTGCTGTGGCAGAAGCGAAAGAATGCTTGAGTCGTGAAAAGTGAGGCGTACGACGGGATCGCGTTGCGGGCTCGACGTAAAAAAGTTCGCGGCTTCCGCCGCTCCTACAGCGGGGCCGACCGTCGCGGCAGTTTCTGTAGGAGCGGCGGAAGCCGCGAACCTTCCCCGCCTCTGCGCGCACGCCAGGGCGCGCTCACCCCCGTTGCGCAAGGCCGACGGACACCACCGCCCTGCCCGCTCCGGTGGGCGACGGATCGAAAAGGGAAATCTGCGCCGGGGCGGCCTCACCGTCGACTTCGGCAAAGCGCACGCCGACGCCGAGCAGGCGAACCGGCAGCGCCTTGCGCGCATGCGCCTCGGCCAGCAGGCGCATCCACACCGCCTCGTCGGGTGCGCTGCTGACGCATTCGGCGGTGGTGCGGCCGAAGTCGGAGAAGCGCACCTTCACGAAGGCCTTGTGCACCGGCGGGCGGTCGCGCACGCCCTCGAAGCGGCGAAGAAAATCCTCCAGCAAGACCCGCAAGGCGGCGCGGCAGGCGTCGAGGTCGCGCAGGTCCGGCGTGTAGGTGGTCTCCACCGACAGGGACTTGCGCACGCGGTCGGGCTGCACCGGGCGCTCGTCGACGCCGCGGCACAGGTGGTGCAGGCTGGCGCCGAAGCTGCCGAACTCATGGGTGAGATCGGCCACGCTCCAGGCACGCAGGTCGCCGCAGGTGTTCACACCGAGCCGGCTGAGCCGGGCCGCGGTGACCTTGCCGACGCCGAAGATCTTCTTCACCGGCAGCGCGGCGACGAAGGCATCGACATCCTGCGGACGCACCACGAACTGGCCGTCGGGCTTGTTCCAGTCGCTCGCCACCTTGGCAATGAACTTGTTGGGCGCGATGCCGGCTGAGGCGGTGATGCCGACTTCCTCATGGATGCGGGCACGGATCTCCTGCGCCATCAGCGAGGCCGAGCCGCGGCAGCGCTCGACACCGGTCACGTCCAGGTAGGCCTCGTCGAGCGACAAGGGCTCGACCAGCGTCGTGTAGCCGCGGTAGATGGCAAGGATGTTGCGCGAGGCCTCGCGGTAGCGCTCGAAGTCGGGCGGCAGCAGGATCAACTGCGGGCAAAGCTGCAGCGCGCGCGCGGTGGGCATCGCCGAGTGCACGCCAAAGGCGCGCGCCTCGTAGTTGCAGGTGGCGATCACGCCACGTGTCTCTGCGCGCCCGCCCACGGCGAGCGGCCGCCCGCGCAGGCGCGGGTCGTCCCGCGCCTCGACCGCGGCATAAAAGCAGTCGCAATCGCAGTGGATGATTTTTCGGGTGATGGGCATTACGACGCGATTGGTGCGGACTGATGCACAGCAGCATAACAAATCGTTCCGGTCGAGATGTTCGCGGGCGCCGATCGAGCTGCGAATGCGTCGTATCCGCGATCTGTCTGGCACTTCCGGCGGTGCGACCTATATTGAGAAAGCATCGATCACCCTCCCCGATCGTGGGCAGCCGACACCAGCGGGCGACGGGACGAGCAGGGAGAGCGTCATGAGCATTGCAAGGGGTTTCGCGCACGATCTCTTCATCAGCTATGCCCATGCCGACGACAGGCCGAGCAGCGGACGAACCACCGGTTTCGTCTCGCAGTTCGTCCGCGACCTGATGACCGAGGTCGCACGCAAGCTTGGCGGTGAGCTCGACGTCTGGTGGGACCGGCAAGATCTCGCTGGCAACATGCCGGTGTCGCCGGAGATCGTCCAGGCGGCGTCGCAGGCCGCCGGGATCGTGGTCTTGGTGTCGCCCGCCTACTTGCGCTCGGAGTGGTGCCGCCGCGAACGCTCCACCTTTCTTCAGGCGCTGCGCGCACGCACGGGTAGCGGTGCGGTCTTCATCGTCTCGATCGAGAATCTCGCCCGCGAGAAGCTGCCAGAAGAGCTCCAGGACCTGGATGGCTACCATTTCTGGAAAGAACTGGAAGACGATCGCACCACGCGCCCGTTGCAGGTCGATTTCGACGGCGAGCGCCAGACCTACTACGATCGTCTTTGCAAACTCGTCCAGAACGTGGCCGACCACCTGGATTCGCTCGCCGACCGCAGCACCACCACTGCCGCCACCAAGGGGGTCGCCAGTGCCGACGCCCCCCGGGTCGTGCTTGCCGAAGTGACCGACGACCTGGTTCACCAGCGCGAGGACGTCAGGTCCTACCTCGAACAGCTCGGCTTCGTCGTCCTGCCGAAGCGGCGCTATTCACGCGACGACCTCGCGCTGCACCGCACCCAGCTGCGGGAGGACCTCGAGCAGGCACGCCTGTTCGTGCAGCTGCTAGGTCCGCTCGCCGGTGACCGCACGGACGAACCCAGGGGGATGGCGTGGCTGCGCTGGTCGGTGGCCAACGCGGTGCTGAACGACGAATCGATCATCCAGTGGCGCGACCCGCAACTCGTGCTCGACAGCGTTGGCGACGCCGACGCACAGGCCCTGTTGCGACTGCCCACGGTGCGCAGTTGCGGACTCGCCGAACTCAAGCGCGCTATCGCGGAAACATTGCAGCGACCGAAGCGGACGGTTGCATCACCCGTACCGAAATGCGTGTTCGTCAACGCGGAAGGCTCCGACCGCGGATTTGCCGATCAGATCTCGGCATGGCTCGCCGGCCATGGCTATATCGTGCTCGACCCCCCCATCACCAGCGATCCGGCCGAATGGCGCGAGGCCTGGGAGAGCAACCTCGCGCACTGCCAGAGTCTGATGCTGATCTACGGGCAGACCAAGCCGGCCTGGATCACCCAGCAAGTGCTGCAGAGCATGAAGGTGAATGCGCGGCGCAGCGAGCCCATCGAGCTTTGGTCGGTCTGCGTCGGTCCGCCGCCCGCGGAGCCGGACAAGTTGTCACGCCTCGGACTGCGCTTCGAGGCGCTGC
>JAKLLJ010000206.1 GCA_023150215.1 Thauera sp.
CTCTCCTATCTCCTTTGGGTAGCCCGACCTGCGAGTGAACTGGGCAGTTCCTCGGGAAGTAACGGTGCCCAATCCTCGGGCCCTTCTCACCAACCCCACGAAGATCCTGTCGGTCCCCCGCGCAGGATCCTCACCTCGCACGCAATCTCGCCGCCACCTGTGCCACGTGCCACGGCACCGCAGCAAGCCTGTTCGAACCGCTCGCTGGCCAGCCGCGCGCGAAGCTGCTGCAGACCCTGGACGACTTCCGCTCCGGCAGGCGCGACGCCACGATCATGCATCAGATCGTGCGTGGCTACAGTGACGCCCAGCTCGAGCTGATCGCGGGCTGGTTCGCGCGCCAGCACAAGGACGGAGGCGAGCGATGAGGATGCAACGACGTAACCTCCTGCACGCCTTCGCCGCTGGCTTCGCGGCGCTCACATTGCCCCGCCCGGCCTTCTCCGCCACCGCGCGCCCGCACGTGGTGGTGGTGGGCGGCGGCTTCGGCGGCGCCACCGCCGCCCGCTACCTGCGCATGTGGAGCGAGGGCGGGGTCGACGTGACCCTGATCGAACGCGAAGCGGCGTTCGTGTCGTGCCCGCTCTCCAACCTGGTGATCGGCGGCCTCCAGCGCCTGGAGGACATCACCCTCGGCTACGACCGGCTGCAGTCGCGCTGGGGCGTGCATCGGCTGACCGACGAGGCGGTCGGCATCGATTTCGGCCGCCGCACGGTGAGCACCGCGCGCCATGGCGCGATTGCGTACGACCGGCTGGTACTGGCCCCCGGGGTGGAAATGCTGTCCGCGCGCGTCGACGGGCTCGCCGGCCATGAGGACCGCGTCCCGCACGCATGGAAGGCCGGCGCCCAGACCGCGAACCTGCACCGCCAGCTCGCGGCCATGCCCGATGGCGGCGTGTTCGCAATGAGCATCCCGCGCGCGCCCTATCGCTGCCCGCCCGGCCCCTACGAGCGCGCCTGCGTCGTCGCCCACTACCTGCGCACCCACAAGCCCCGCGCCAAGGTGCTGGTGTTCGACGCCAACGCCGAGATCGTGGCCAAGAAGCCCTTGTTCGAGCAGGCCTTCGCGCGCTACGGCGCCATGATCGACTACCGCCCCAACAGCACCCTGCTCGCGGTGGACGCCGCCGCACTGGAGGCCGAGTTCGAGTTCGAGCGCCTACGCGCCGATGTGCTCAACCTGATCCCGCCGATGCGTGCCGGCAACATCGCCACCCAGGGCGGCCTGGCGCTGGTGAACGACGCCTGGGTGGACGTCGACTGGCTGACGCTCGGCGCAAAAGGCCTGCCCGGGGTGCATGTGATCGGTGATGCAGTATTCCCCGCCCCGGGCATGCCCAAGTCCGGCCATATGGCCAACCAGCACGCCAAGGTGGTGGCGGCGGCGATCCTGAACGAACTCGCCGGCCTGCCCCCGAACCCGACGCCGGTGGTCATGAACACCTGCTACAGCTTCGTCGACGACCGCGCGGCAATGCATGTTGCCTCGGTGCACCAATGGGACCCGGGCAAGCGTCAGTTGCTCCCCGTGCAGGGTGCGGGCGGGTTGTCGGACGCAGCGACCGCGGCCGAGGGCAGCGCCGCGCTGCAATGGGCGCACAGCATCTGGTCCGACACCCTCGGCTGAGCGCAGGCTGCGCCGGGTCCGAATACCGCCGCAACGCCGGCAAGCGGGCGCCTCAGGCCCCGCCTTCCCAGCCCAGCTCGAGAACCCACGGCCCCTTCCCGGCGCCGAGCGCGCGCCGCACGTAATCCACCATGCATGCCGGCAATGCTTGGGGATCGTGCCATTCGAGGCGGTCGCACTTGTCCGGCTCGCGGATCTGCGGATCGCCGCCAAAGCGCCCGGCTGCGACGAAGAAGTCGATGCGGTTGGTGTCCGACTTGCGGTGCACCACGCCGAGCCAGTCGAGGTCGCCCTCCTCGACCATCAGCCCGGTCTCCTCGCGCAGTTCGCGCCGCGCCGCCGCAAGCACCGACTCGCCCGGCTCGACATGGCCGCCGGGCAGGCTGAAGAGGCCGTCGAAGAAGCCGGTACCCGCACGCCGCATCAGCAGGATGCGACCCTCACGCCAGCACAGCACATGCACCCCGGTCGGAATGCCCGCGTGCATCAGTGCTTGCCCGTGCTACCGAAGCCATCGGCCCCGCGCACACTCTCCGCGAAGCTGTCGACCAGGTTGAAGCCCACCTGCAGGACCGGCACCACGACGAGCTGGGCAATCCGCTCCATCGGCTGGATGGTGAAGCTGGCGCGTCCGCGATTCCACACCGACACGAAGATCTGCCCCTGGTAGTCGGAATCAATCAGCCCGACCAGGTTGCCAAGCACGATGCCATGCTTGTGGCCGAGCCCGGAGCGCGGCAGCACCATGGCCGCGAGGCCGGGGTCGGCGAGATGGATCGCCAGCCCGCTCGGCACCAGCGTGGTCTCGCCCGGATGCAGGGTGATCGGCCCCGGCAGGCAGGCGCGCAGGTCGAGCCCGGCGGCGCCCTCGCTGGCGTAGGCGGGTGGATGGGTCTTCAGGCGCTCGTCGAGGAGCTTGACGTCGATTCGGTGCATCGTGATTCTCCCTGCCGCCGTCGGAAGCCGCGGCCAGCCAATCCTTGTTCGATGTGGCGCACTCAACCCGCGAGCAGGCGCGCCAGATGGGCGACGATGCCGTGCGCCACCTCGGCCTTGGCCGCGCGCGGCAGCGGGTGACGGCCGGCATCGTCGTAGATGACCACGCTGTTGTCGTCTCCCCCCATGCCATCGCTGACCAGGTTGCCGACCAGCATCGGCAGGCGCTTGTTGCGGCGCTTGCCCTCGGCGTAGGCGTCGAGGTCGCGACTCTCGGCGGCAAAGCCGACGCAAAAAGGCGGCTGCTCGCGGGCGGCCACCTCGGCGAGGATGTCCGGGTTGGGGGTCAGTGTCACCGAGAGTGTATCGGCGGATTTTTTCAGCTTGTGTTCGGCGCTCGCCAGCGGTCGGTAGTCAGCCACCGCAGCCACGCCGATGAAGACGTCCGCACCGGGCAGCGCAGCGAACACAGCGTCACGCATCTGCAGGGCGCTGGTCACGCACACCCGGCGCACCTCGGCCGGCGCCGCCAGGCTCACCTGCCCGCTCACCAGCACCACCTCGGCGCCGGCCTGCGCACAGGCGCGCGCCAGCGCGTAGCCCATCTTGCCCGAGCTGATGTTGGTGATGCCGCGCACCGGATCGATCGCCTCGAAGGTCGGTCCGGCGGTGATCACCACCTTGCGCCCGGCCAGCAGCCGCGGCACGAAGAAGCCCTCGAGACGCTCGAGCAGCTCTTCGGGTTCGAGCATTCGTCCCATGCCGACTTCGCCGCAGGCCTGGTCGCCGGCTGCGGGGCCGAACACGGCGACGCCGTCGGCACGCACCTGGGCGAGGTTGCGCTGGGTGGGCGGCGACTCCCACATCTGCCGGTTCATCGCCGGGGCGACGATCAACGGCACCGCACGCGCCAGGCATAGCGTGCTCAACAGGTCGTCGGCGCGGCCGTGCGCCAGGCGGGCGATGAAATCGGCGGTGGCCGGCGCAACCAGGATCGCGTCTGCATCGCGGCCAAGGTCGATGTGCGCCATGTGGTTGGGCATACGCGCATCCCACAGGTCCGACCACACCGGATTGCCCGACAGTGCCTGGTAGGTGACCGCGGTCACGAAGCGTGCGCCCCCCTCGCTCAGCACCACGTGGACCTCTGCGCCGGCCTTGCCCAGCAGTCGTACCAACTCTGCCGACTTGTAGGCGGCGATCCCGCCGCCGACCCCGAGGACGATCTTGCGATTGCTCAGCATGCTCATGACGATGGTTTATACTCCGCGACGGATCGATGCAAATTGAATGATCACGCGAGCCGCAATCCGGCAACCGACCAACACGAGGACGGATATCCAATGGCAATCACGGACTGGCCCGCGGACGAGCGCCCGCGCGAAAAGCTGCTGGCGCGCGGTGCCGCGGCCCTGTCGGACGCAGAACTGCTGGCGATCTTCCTGCGTGTGGGCATGCGCGGGCAAAGCGCAGTCGATCTCGCCCGCACGCTGCTGGCCCGCTTCGGCACCCTGACCCGCATGTGCGGCGCCGATGCGCACGAATTCGCTGCAGTGCCGGGCATGGGGCTGGCGAAGTATGCCCAACTGCAGGCGGTGATGGAACTGTCTCGGCGCGCGCTCGCCGAAACCCTCACCGAGCAGCCGCTGTTCGATTCGCCGCAGGTGGTGCGCGACTGGCTGCGCCTGCGCCTGGGCCATTTGCCGCATGAAACCTTCTGCGTGCTGCTGCTCGATGCCCGACATCGCCTGATCGACGCGGTCGATCTGTTCCGCGGTACGCTGACCCAGACCTCCGTTTATCCGCGCGAGGTCGTCAAGCTCGCGCTCGCTCGCAACGCCGCGGCGGTGATCCTTGCCCACAATCACCCCTCGGGGGCTGCCGAGCCGAGCACTGCCGACGAGATGCTGACACGCGCACTCAAGGAGGCCCTCGACCTCGTCGACGTGCGCGTGCTTGATCATTTCGTGGTGCCGACCCACGGTCGTCCGGTATCATTTGCGGAGCGGGGTCTGCTCTGATGCAGCGTCAGGCCCCCTATTCCGTATCGAACGGCTCGCCACCGCGAGCCACTCGCACCACAATCCGTCAAGCGATCGTACGCAGGGCTTGCCTTGACCGCCAGTCTTGCATTATCCTCGCACGTTTTCCGCAATCAGAATTCCCTGGAGCATCGTATGGCTCGCGTCTGCCAAGTGACCGGTAAAGCACCGATGGTGGGAAATAACGTTTCCCACGCTAATAACAAAACCAAGCGTCGTTTCCTGCCCAACCTGCAGAGCCGCCGCTTCTGGAGCGAAAGCGAGAACCGCTGGATCCGCTTGCGCGTGTCCAACGCCGGCCTTCGCACGATCGACAAGAAAGGCATCGACGTCGTCCTTGCCGAGCTTCGCGCCCGCGGCGAGAAGCTGTAAGCAACCGCACTGAACGGAGAACGCCATGGCCAAGGGCATTCGCGAAAAGATCAAGCTGGAGTCGACCGCCGGTACGGGGCACTTCTACACCACCTCGAAGAACAAGCGCACCACGCCTGGAAAGCTCGAGTTCAACAAGTACGACCCGGTCGCGCGCAAGCATGTGCCGTACAAGGAAGTCAAGCTGAAGTGACTGGACTCGGCGGTTGCAAGCAACCGCCTGGCGTGACGCACAGGCTCCAGAAACCGGAAGGGCCATCGGATGATCCGATGGCCCTTCTGCTTTTCGTCCGCCGCCGGGAGCAGCGAACGCGATCACAAGCTCTCCGGGATCAACCGGCGCGCTGGATGTTCGAAGCCTGTTTGCCCTTGGGACCCTGGGTGACGTCGAAGGAAACCTTCTCGCCTTCCTTCAGGCTCTTGAAACCGCCCATCGTGATGGCGGAGAAATGTGCGAACAGGTCCTCGCTTCCATCATCGGGCGTGATGAAACCGAAACCCTTGGAATCGTTGAACCACTTCACGGTACCAGTTGCCATATTGCTTGGATCCTTCAAGGTTGCTTGTTACACCACAGTGACGCATGTCAGCTGCGGCCGTGTCGGCACCGACCGGGACCACCCCCGGAAAGCCTGGAGTCGAAACGCTGGCCGGTGCGCGTTTTTGTTTTTACGCATTCGCCAAGGCAGCGTCAACGGGATTTCGGCAGGCTTCGATCACGCAGCGCAGCATCGCGGAACGCCCTTTTCGACCGTTTCCACGCATGATCGCATGCGCGACGCGCACTTACATGATTGCCGCAGCGCACGACGCCAGACACCAACTGTGCTCCGATACCACAATCGACGTACAGTTCTCCACCCACGCTCCGGACCCACCCGAGCGCTGTTGCACTCTGCTTCGACTTCATTAGAATGATTTTATGGGCACCCGAAAACAAGATGACCTCGTACTGGAAGCAAAGCGGACGCGTACTCGCCCGCCCCCCCTGTACAAGGTAATGCTGCTGAACGACGACTACACGCCGATGGATTTCGTGATCGTCGTCCTGCAGAAATATTTCAGCATGGACCGCGAACGTGCCACGCGAGTCATGCTCCAAGTCCACAGAGAGGGCATGGGGGTATGCGGCGTCTTTCCCAGGGACATCGCCACGACCAAGGTTGAGCAGGTCACCTCGTTTGCTCGTCAGCATCAACATCCGCTGGCATGCGTGATGGAGGAGAATTGAATGATCGCGCAAGAGCTTGAAGTCAGCCTGCACATGGCTTTCGTC
>JAKLLJ010000207.1 GCA_023150215.1 Thauera sp.
CCGCCTGCCGGACTGAACGCGCTGCGGCCCGCTCACGCGGGCATCACCTCGCGCAGCCGCGCCAGCAGCTCGTCCGCGCGCTTGCGGCCGATGCGTGATTCGTTGATCGAGTGTTGCCATTCGTCGACCAGCGTGCGCAAGTCTTCCGCGCTGCTGCTCGCATGGATGCGCTTGACCAGGTCGAGCTTGCCGTAGGGGCCGTGGAAGGTGCGCAAGGTGTTCATCATGAAGTCCTGCGCGAGCGCCAGGCTGGCCGTACGAGCGCTGCGCGCCGCTTGCGTCGGGACCGGCGCGGCGGCGACGGCCTGCGCCACCGGTGCCGATGCCGTCTGGATGAAGCCGCCCTCGACGAGCGCATGCAGGGTCTGGTCGATGTTCGCATCACCCGCGAGGCGGGCGAGCTCGGCGGGCTCACGCCGCCCGTCGATCAGGATCAGCAGGCGCCGCGCGCGCAGGCCAAGACCGGCGCGACGCTCGGCGATTTCCTCGTGTCCTTTCGCCGTCTTGGAATACTTGGTCATTGGTGAGTGTCTCCATGTCCGCGCCGCCCGCGGCCATCCAGTCGTCGTATTTTCCACCGCCGCAAGCGCCATGCGGCAAGCAGGGCAACGGAGTGTATCGCGGGTCGTGAGCGCGCGGGTCAGTGCGCTGAAACAACGGCCGCAGACACTTGACGCGCCTGTTCGAAGAGACACACGGCAACCGCCGCACCGACGTTGAGCGACTCGATTCCGCCTGCCATCGGGATGATCACGCGCTGGTCGGCACGCGCCAGCAGGGTCGGCGACAGGCCCTGCCCTTCCGCTCCGAAGAGCCACGCCACCGGCCCGCGCAGGTCGAGCGCGTAGAGCGCGCAGGCGCCCTCGCCCAGCGCGGTGGCGAGGCAGCGCCCCGGATAGGCCTCGAGACGCCCCGGGAGATCGATGCCGTCCTCGAGCTCGAGGACGAAATGCGCTCCCATACCGGCACGCAGCACACGCGGCGACCACGCCTGGGCGCAGCCCGCGCCGAGCAGCACGCGGCGGATGCCGGCGGCAGCGGCCGTGCGCAGGATGGTGCCGAGGTTGCCGGGATCCTGCACGGCGTCGAGCACGACGACGCTGCCGACGAGCGGCTCCGGTGGCGCGGACGCCGGCAGATCGATGATGGCGAGCAGGCCCGCGGGATTGTCGACCGGACTTACATGGCGGAACAGCGCGTCGGGCAACTGGTAGCGCGGGACGTCGGCGGCGATCACGTCGAGCAGGCGCTGGTGCTCGGGATGTGAGGCGCTGTGCTGCGAGCAGACGATGGCCTTCAAAGGCCACTGCGCGTCGACGGCAGCCTCGACGAGGTGGGCACCGTCGAGCAGCGTTTCGCCGCGCTGGCGGCGTTCGCGCGCGGAATGTGCGAGCGCATGCAGGCGCTTGACCAGCGGGTTGTCGCGCGAGCTGATCGTCTTCATGGCGCCGGTCAACGCGCAGGCCCGCGCGCCAGCAGCTTCTTTACCGGGCCGAAGCTGCGGCGATGGAATTCGCGCACGCCATGCACCTCGAGCGCGGCGAGGTGCGCAGCCGTGGGATAGCCCTTGTGTGCGGCCAGCCCGTACTGGGGCCATTCGGCATCCAGGACGCGCATCGCCTCGTCACGCGCCGTCTTGGCGAGGATGGAGGCGGCCGAGATCGCCGGCTCGCTGGCGTCGCCCTTGACGATCGCGCGCGCCGGGTAGGGCAACGCCGGGCAACGGTTGCCGTCGATGAGCACCTCGTGGGGGGGCACGCCAAGTGCCATCACCGCACGCTGCATCGCCAGCATCGTGGCCTGCAGGATGTTGACGCGGTCGATTTCTTCCACGCTGGCTTCGGCCACCGACCACGCCAGCGCGCGCTCGCGAATCAAGGGCGCAAGGCGCTCACGCGCGGCTTCGCTGAGTTTCTTGGAGTCGTTGAGGCCGACGATCGGCCGCGCCGGATCGAGGATCACCGCCGCCGCCATCACCGGACCGCAGAGCGGACCGCGCCCCGCCTCGTCCACGCCGCACACGAGGCTAGGTGCAGAGGACGGGGAAACGAACAGATCAAGGCTCATCACACGGTCTCAGCGCAGCTCGGCGCGCAGGTAGGGGAGGATCGCCTCGGCAGCACGGCTGGCGGTGTCCTGCCTGAGCGTGAGGTGCAGGTCCATGAAGCGCGCCTCGACCCGTGCCCGGCGCGGCGCATCCCCGAGCCAGTCTTCGACTGCTCGGGCAAGCTTCTCGGGCACGGCATCGTCCTGCAGCAGTTCCGGGACGATGCTCTCGTTGCACAGGATGTTCGGCAGGCCCACCCAGGGAAGGTAAGCCATGCGCTTCATCAGGCGGTACTGCCATTTGCCGATGCGATAGGTGATCACCATCGGGCGCTTGAGGAGCGCGGCCTCGAGGCTGGCCGTTCCGCTCGCCACCAGCACCACGTCGGCCGCCGTCATTGCATCGACGGCATGTCCGAACAGCATGCGGATCGGCAGCTCGGTGGCCTGGTTGCGCTGGAGCGCCTCCTCGAAGAGCTCGCGCGTCTCGCGGGTGGCGAGCGGCACCAGGAAGCGCAGCTCGGGATCACGCTCGAGCAGGCGCCGCGCGGTCGCGATATAGGTGTCAGCGAGATTGCGCACTTCGGACTGGCGGCTGCCCGGCAGCATCGCGATCACCTTGCGTTCGAGCGGGATCTCGAGGCGCGCGCGGGTTTCCCCGCGATCGGGGTGGAGCGGAAAGACGTCCGCGAGCGGGTGGCCGACATAGCTCACCGGCACGCCGGCGCGCTCATAAAGCTCGGGCTCGAAGGGGAACAGGCACAGCATGTGCGAGACCGAGCGCGCAATGTGCTTGATCCGCCCGCGCCGCCAGGCCCATATCGACGGGCTGACGAAATGGATCGCGGGAATGCCGGCGTCGCGCGTCTTGCCTTCCAGCCACAGGTTGAAGTCGGGTGCATCGACACCGATGAAGGCGGTGGGACGCTCGCGCCGGATCTGGCCAAGCAACTCGCGGCGGATTCCGGAGAGCTCGCGGTAACGCTTGATCGCGTCCACATACCCGTGGACGGCGAGCAGCTCGCACGGCCAGCACACGTCGAAGCCCTCAGCCTGCATCTCGGGCCCGCCGATGCCGAAGAACTCGGCGTCGGGCAGATGCCGGCGCAGCGCGCGAATCAGGTGGCTGGCAAGAAGATCGCCGGAGGTCTCGCCGGCGACCATCGCGATGCGGACGGTCATTGCGTGGCTACGGCCTCAACGCACGAGACCGCGTCCGGATGCGGCGATGAACTCGGAAAACAGGCTGACTTCGGGCTGGGTGGCGGCGATCTCGGCGACGCGCTGGCGGGCCTCGTCGAGCGTGAGCCCGCTGCGGTAGAGCGCGCGGTAGGCGCGCTTGATCGCTGCGATGCCCTCGGCGCTGTAGCCGCGGCGCCTGAGGCCCTCGCTGTTGATCCCGTGCGGCTTGGCCGGGTTGCCGGCGACGGTCACGAAAGGCGGCAGATCCTGCAGCAGCACGGTGCCGACGCCGCAGAAGCTGTGCGCACCGACGCGGCAGAATTGATGCACGCCGGTGAAGCCGCCCAGGATCGCCCAGTCGCCCACGTGCACGTGGCCGGCGAGCGTGGCGTTGTTGGCGAAGATGGTGTGGTTGCCGACGTCGCAGTCGTGCGCGACATGTACGTAGGCCATGATCCAGTTGTCGTTGCCGACGCGGGTGACGTGCGCGTCCTGGCTGGTGCCGACGTTGAACGAACAAAACTCGCGGATCGTGTTTCGGTCGCCGATCTCGAGGCGGGTGGGCTCGGCGTCGTATTTCTTGTCCTGAGGGCTGGCGCCGATCGAGCAGAACTGAAAGATCTCGTTGTCGCGACCGATGCGGGTGTGGCCCTCGACGACCACGTGCGGGCCGATGCGGGTGCCCTCGCCGACCTCGACATGCTCGCCGATGATCGAATACGCGCCGACGCTGACGCCGGCGGCGAGCTTCGCGCCCGGGTGAACGATGGCGGTCGGGTGGATCATAGGGTCTTGATCGCGCACATCAGCTCGGCTTCGGCAGCGAGTTCACCATCGACGCTGGCGCGTGCCTTGTACTTGTAAATATTGCGCTTGGCGTGGGTGATCTCGACGTCGAAGATCAACTGGTCGCCCGGCACCACCGGACGCTTGAAGCGCGCGTTGTCGATGCCGGCGAAATATACCACCGAGTTGTCGTCCGGCTTCACGCCGGTGCTCTTGAACGACAGCAGTGCGGCGGCCTGCGCCATCGCCTCGATGATCAGCACCCCCGGCATCACCGGATGGTGCGGGAAGTGCCCCGGGAAGAAGGGCTCGTTCATGGTCACGTTCTTCAGCCCGCGCGCACGCACGCCCGGCTCGATCTCCAGCATGCGGTCGACGAGTAGGAAGGGGTAGCGGTGCGGCAGGTACTGCAGGATTTCCTTGATGTCCATGATGGCTCAGCCCTGCGAGCGGTCGTCGGGACCGTCACTATGTTGTTCGAGTTGGCGGACGCGTTTGGCGAGCGCATCCAGGTGGCGCAGATGGGAGAAGTTCTTCACCCAGTCGCCATGCGTCTGCAGCGGGAGGTTGCCGGTGTAGACGCCGGGCTTGGTGATCGACTTGGCGACCAGGGTCCACGCCGAGACGACCACGTCGTCGGCTATGCGCAGGTGGCCGGAGATGCCGGCCTGGCCGCCGACCATGCAGCGCGCGCCGATCTGCGCACTGCCGGCAACGCCGGCGCAGCCGGCCATGATGGTGTGATTGCCGATGCGCACGTTGTGTGCGATCTGGATCAGGTTGTCGAGCTTCACCCCGTCACCGATCACGGTATCGTCGAGCGCGCCGCGGTCGATCGTGGTGTTGGCTCCGATCTCGACGTCGTTGCCGATGAGCACCCGGCCGATCTGCGGGATCTTCACCCATGCGCCCGATTTCTCGCGTGCGAAGCCGAACCCATCGGCGCCGATCACCACACCGGAATGCAGGATGCAGTCCTCGCCGATCACGCAGTCGTGATAGATCGTGACGCTGGCGTAAAGGCGGGTGCCGCGACCGATGCGGCTGCCGCGGCCCACATGGCAGTTGGGGCCGATCACCACGTCCTCGCCGAGCACCACATCGTCCTCGATCGAAGCCCCCGGGCCGACCTGAACGCTTGCCGGCAGCGCACTCGCGACCGCGGCGAGAGGATGCACGCCGGGCAGCACCGGAGGCAGCGGGGTGAACAGTTGCGCGACGCGGGCGAAGTACAGGTAGGGGTCGGCGGTGACGATCAGGTTCCGCCCGGCAAGCTGGTCACGCACATCGGGCGCGACGATGAGCGCGCTGGCCGCGCAGTCGTGCACCTGCGAGAGGTACTTGCGGTTGGCGAGGAAGGCAAGGTCGCCCTCCCCGGCCTTCTCGAGCGTGGCGACGCGGGATACCGCGACATCGCCGTCTCCCGCGATCTCGCCGCCCAGGCGATCGACCAGCTCGTGCAGTCGGAACATCGGGCGACCAGTCTTACTTGGCGTCGGACAGGGTCTTGATGACCTTGTCGGTGATGTCGATGCGCGGGTTCGCGTACACCGCTTCCTGGAAGATGATGTCGTAGTTTTCCTGCTCGGCGATCTGCTTGACCGAGCGGTTGGCCTTGTCGAGCACCGAGGCGAGTTCCTCGTTACGGCGTTGGTTCAGGTCTTCGCGGAACTCGCGCTGCTTGCGCTGGAAGTCGCGGTTGAGCTCGTTGAACGCACGTTCCTTGTTGCGACGGTCGCTGTCGCCCATGGTCGGGCCGTTGCGCTCGAGGTCTTCCTGCATCGACTTGAGGTCGCGCGCGATGCGCTGCAGCTCCTGGTCGCGCTTTTCGAACTCCTTCTCCAGCCGCTGCTGCGCCCGCACGGCGGGCGCTGCTTCGCGCATGACGCGATCGGAATTGACGAAGCCGATCTTGGTTTCGGCGAACGCGGTCTGGGAAAGGCCGAGCACAGCGAGTGCGACCAGGGAGAGGGTACTGACTTTCAATTATGCCTCCGGATGAAACTGTTTCGCCCGCAGCTCAGAACACGCTGCCGAGCTGGAACTGGAACCGCTGGATCTCGTCGTTCTCTTCCTTCTTGAGCGGATGGCCGAAGCTGAACTTCAACGGGCCGATCGGCGAGCTCCACGAGAATGCCAAGCCGGTACTGTAGCGCAGATCGCTGAAACGGATG
>JAKLLJ010000208.1:0-299 GCA_023150215.1 Thauera sp.
CGTGGCTGGGCGTGGTCAGGCTCTGGCCATGGAGCTGGAGCAGGAAGCGCAGCGTGGTGGCGAGCAGCGCGCTCGCGAGCAGCCAGCCGAGCACGGGCGCGCTCCAGGTCTGCGGCCAGGTCTCGATCAGCAAGGCCGGCGGCAGCACCAGCACGCCGACGGCCAGCATCTGCACCACGCTGAGCGCGCGCACCGACACGTTGCGCACGATGTGCGAATTGACGTTGAACATCAGCGCGAACACCAGCGCCGCGCCGAGGAAGAACCACTGCCCGAGTTCCACCTCGAAGCCGCCGTCG
>JAKLLJ010000208.1:309-6169 GCA_023150215.1 Thauera sp.
CAGCGGCAGCGCGAACCAGGTGGTCGCCGGCGGGCGGTCGCCGAAGAACAGGCGCGCGAACACCGGCACCATGACGATGCCCATGCTGGAGATGAACGAGGCCTCACCGAGGTGGCTGCTGTGCGACAGGCCGAGGATCCACAGCACCATGCCGCCGGCGAACAGGGTGCCGACAAGCAGGCTGTTGCGCAGTCCGCGCCGATCCAGCGCGCGTAGCTGCGGCAGCGAGAACATCGCCAGCACCAGCCCGGCGATCGCGAAGCGCAGGCCGATGAAGATCAGCGGCGGCATGCCGGCGAGCGCCTCCTTGGAAAAGATCCAGCCCGCCGCCGCGATCAGCGTGGTGAGCACAAGCAGGAGGTCGGCTTCGAGCCGATGCGGCGGTGCGCCGCCACCGGAACCCTGCACGCTCATCGCACCTCCACGTCCCGCCGGCCGCGGCGAAAGGTCCACAGGGCGTTGCCGGCGTAATGCCAGGCGAGCAGCAGCGCGGTCGTCAGCACCTGGGCGAGCAGGTAGTGCAGGCCGAACAGCGCCATGAAGAGGCTCATCAGCAACGTCGTCCACGCCAGCCCGGCCAGCGCCACGGCGAAGAAGCGCGGCAGGGCCTGGCCGTGGCTGCGCGTGGAGGCGAACACCAGCCGGCGCGCGAGCGCGTAGTTGACGAGCGCGCCGAGCACGAAGCCGGCGACCGCCCCCCACAGCGGCGGCGCGCCCGCGCCCTCCACGAGCGCGAGCAGGAGCGCGTAGTGGGCGAGCGTACCCACAGCGCCGACCGCGGCGAAGCGCAGGAAGCGCGCGAATCCGCCGGATGCGCTCATCGTGGCCGCCGCTCCTCGCCGACCAGCGCGCGCCGATCCTTCACCACCGCGAGGACGATCCCTGCGCGCACGACCTGCGCCAGCACGCGGCCGTGCAGCGCCTGGTCGCAGCCCATGTGGGTCGGCGAGAGGTAGAAGTCCGCGCCCCACCAGTCGCGCGTCGCGCGCAGCCCGGACGCGAGCCAGACCTGGGCCTGCAGCGGCTCGGCACACACCGCCACGGTATAGCCCTGCGCCGGCACGCCCTCGCGCACGACGTGGGCGTTCAGCGCGAGCACCGCCTCGCGCAGACTGCTCGCCCAATAGTCCTGCTCCCAGCGCCCGACCGCCCCGTGCACACCGCCCGCGAGGCGGTTGTAGGCCAGATAGTGGTAAGGATGCAGGCGGGCGAGCAGGCCCGCCTGCCCGAGGACTCCCAGCGCGCACGCGACCAGCACGACGCGGCGCAGCAGCGGCGGACGGCTGCGCAGGCCCTGCCAGGCATGGACGAGCCCGACGCCCGCCAGCACCGCCAGCGGCGGCAGCACGAAGCTGAAATGGCGCAGCCCGTTGTAGAGCGGCGGCGCCGCGAGCAGCGTGTAGGCGAGCGGGAACAGCGCCGCCAGCACCACTGGCAGCCACGGCAACGCCGCTCGCCGGCCGTGCGCACCGGCGAGCGGCGGCGCGGCGCGTACCCCAGCCACCAACGCCAACGCGAGCCCGGCGAGGAACAGCTCCGGCAGGCGCACCAGCAGGTAAGTCGCGAGGTAATGCCCCGGCACCTCGCCGACGTTCATCACGCGTCCGTCCAGCACCGTGTTCAACTCGAAGCTGAAATGCGAGAACGCACTCATCGCCGTGAGAACGTTGTCCGGCGCCATCGCAGCCCACGGCCAGAACAGCGCACCGAGCACCAGCGCGATCGCCGCCGCCGGCAGCAACGCCAGCACGGCGCGCAGCAGGACACGCAGGCGCCCGTCCGGCTGCAGCGCGGCCGCCGCGAGCATGCCGACGCCGAGGTAGAACACCGCGAACACCGCGCCGATGCGCAAGCCGAAGGCACAGCCGAGCGCCACGCCCAGCCCCGCCAGCACGCGCCACGGCGGCGCGGGCAGGGTGTCGAGCACGCGCACGCTGAAGTACAGCGCCCACAGCATGGTGGTGGCGAAGGGAATGTCCTTGGTGTGGGTGAACATCGCCCCCGACCACGACCCGGTAATCAGCAGCAGCACGAGCGCCGCCAGCCCCGCCCACTCGCCGCCAAGCCGGCGTGCGAGCAGCCAGGTGCCGGCCAGCCCGGCAAGGCCGAAGAGGGCCGAGAGCAGGTGGCGCAGGTCCCACAGCGCGGGCCCTTCAGCCACGCCGGCGCGCTCGAAGGCGGCCGCGACGAGGTCGAAGAAGCCGCCGTACAGATAAAGGTTCTTGTACTCGAAGGCCTGGCGATCGGCGAAAGCGGAGGCGTAGAAGTCGAGCAGCAGGCGGCCGTAGACATGCTGGACCTCCTCGTCGTTGCTGATGCCGTGCTGGTCGAAGGTGAGCAGCGCGAACGCCCCGGCCAGCACCAGCACGGCGAGCGCCAGCCTGCGGGCGAGCGCCCCATGCGTCTCGGCGGATGCCGCCGCGGTCGGCGCGCCCGCCGCCGCGCCCGGCGGGATCATCGATCGCGCTCCGGCCTGCGCTCGAAGCCGAGCCGTTCCGACACCAGGAACAGCGGCCGGCCCTTGACCTCGGTGAAGATGCGCCCCACGTACTCGCCGAGCACGCCCAGGCTGATCAACTGGATGCCGGACAGGAACAAGCCCGACACCATCAGCGACACATAGCCCGGCAGGTCGATGCCGAACAGCATCGTGCGCACGATCAGGAACAGGCCGTAGAGCCCGGACATCCCCGCCAGCAGCAAGCCCATCACCGACCACACGCGCAGCGGCAGGGTGCTGAACGCCGACAGGCCGTCGATCGCGTAGCGCAGCAGACGCAGCATCGACCAGCCCGACACGCCGCCGGCGCGCTGCGCAGGTTCGAACGCGACGACCTCCTGGCGGAACCCCACCCAGCTGGTGATCCCCTTCATGAAGCGGGTGCGTTCGGGCAGGCTGTTGATCGCATCGACCACCGCGCGGTCGAAGACGCGGAAATCGCCCCCGCCTTCAGCGAGCTCGACCTCGGACACCTTGCTGAAGAAGGTGTAGAAAGCACGCGTGAGCTTGCGCCGCAGCCAGGGATCGGTGGCGCGCGAGCGCCGCACGGCGGTGACCATCATCGCGCCGCCACGCCAGCGCGCCAGCATCTCGGGGATCAGCTCGGGCGGATGCTGCAGGTCGCCGTCCATCAGCACAATCACATCGCCGGTCGCAGCCTGCAGGCCGGCGGCCATCGCCGCCTCCTTGCCGAAGTTGCGCGCGAAGCGGATCGCTTTCAGGCGGTGGTCGCGTACACATAGCGCGCAGATCTGCGCATAGGTGTCGTCACGGCTGCCATCATCGACGAAGACGATCTCCCAGGCGGACAGCTCGAGCCCCTCGAGCACCGCGGACAGGCGTTGGTAAAGCGCCTGCGCAGTGGCGCTCTCGTTGAAGAGCGGGATCACGACCGAAAGTCTGGGGTGTGCCGAGGACGCGGGCGGCACGTGGGGGTGGGCATCGAGCGAGTCGGAATGCGACACGATGGGACAACCGGCAAGTGGGCTCCGCAGCCGGAGCGAGGACGTGAACGATAAACCATTCGCGCCCGGCCGTCCGAACCCCCACGCGACAAGCTCGCCACGCGGCCTCCGAGAATGCGGAGGCCGCGCGCTGTGCCAGCCCTCGCACTGGAAACGGCAGCGGGCACAGGAACGACGCAAGACACGCACAGGTCCGGCATCCGCTCGCTGCATCGGTCTGCTGGACGAGCCCGGGACGGCGGCGCCAAGCTGCGGGATACTGCGGCTTTACCCCTGCCTGCCGACTGCATGAAGCCCCCCACGCCCATCCGCCCTGCCGCCACCCGCCCGCTGGCCATATGCGCCGACGACTACGGACTCGCGCCCGGGGTCAGCGCAGCGATCGCCGAACTGATCGAGGCAGGCCGCCTGTCGGCCACCAGCTGCATGAGCGCCCTGCCCGACTGGCCGCAAGCCGCGCCACCGCTGCGCGCACTGGTGGCACGCGCGCCGGCCGACATCGGCCTGCACCTGACCCTCACCGATCAGCCCGCGCTCAGCCCGGCCGCACGCACCGCGTGGGGCGAACGTCTGCCCCCCCTCGGCCGCCTGCTCGCCGTCGCGCTCGCCCGCCGCCTGCCCGCGGCCGCGGTCGCCGCCGAGATCCGCGCCCAGCTCGACGCCTTCGAGGATGCATGGGGCGCACCGCCCGACCATATCGACGGCCACCAGCACGTCCATGTGCTGCCCGGCGTACGCG
This sequence comes from Thauera sp., assembly GCA_023150215.1. Classification (GTDB taxonomy): domain Bacteria; phylum Pseudomonadota; class Gammaproteobacteria; order Burkholderiales; family Rhodocyclaceae; genus Thauera. The sequence goes on from JAKLLJ010000208.1 coordinate 4,514, forward strand.
AGCCGCTGCTCGCCGAACTGCTGCGCCGCTACCCGCGCGGCCGGGTGTGGGTGCGCAACTGCGTCGAGGCGCCGGCACGCTGCATGCGCCGCGGCGAGGCGGTCGGCAAGGCGCTCTTCATCAGCGCGCTGGGCCTCGGCCTCGCGCGCCGCCTGCGCGCCGCCGGCGTGCCGTGCAACGACGGTTTCAGCGGCCTGCACGACTTCTCGGTCGCGCGCCCGTTCGCACCGAAGATGCGTCGCTTCCTCGCGGGCACGGGTCCGCAGCCCGTGCTGCACGTGCACCCCGGCCGGGTCGACGCGGCGCTGCGCGCCTGCGACCCCCTCACCACCTCGCGCGAAGTGGAGCTCACCTATCTCGCTTCCGATGAATTCGCCGCCGACCTCGCCGACGCCGGCCTGCACCCGGCACGCTTCGCCGCATTCGCGGCTCAGGGCGGCCAGGCTGCACCATAGTGCGGCAGATCGCGAGGTGGCGGGGGGGGCGGGGGGGGGCGCGGCTACCGCCGCACCTACAGGAGGCGCTGCGGTTCGCTGTAGCGAACGCGGCGATGAGCTTGGCAAGCACGCGGATTGCCGACGCGCCGGTTCGCGCTTTCCGGCGCTCCTACAGGAAAGCACCGCGGCTCGGGCGCCCTGTAGGAGCGGCGGCAGCCGCGAACCTCTCACCGCAAGCCCCGCTCGATCGCCTCCGACCGCACGAGCTTGCATGATCGGCCGCCGCCCCCATAGGATCCCGGCCATGCCGCCCGCCGCCACGTCCGCCCCATTGACTCCGCTCCCCTACATCGGCCGCTTCGCCCCGTCGCCAACCGGCGCGCTGCACTTCGGTTCGCTGGTCGCCGCGGTCGGCAGCTTCCTGGAGGCGCGCGTGCACGGCGGACGCTGGCTGCTGCGCATCGAGGACGTCGACGCGACGCGCAGCGCTCCCGGCGCAGCCGACGCGATCCTCGCCACGCTGAGGCGTTTCGGCTTCGAGTGGGACGGCGACATCGTCCGCCAGAGCGAACGCACGCAGGCCTACGAGGCGGCCCTCGCCCGCCTGCAGGCCGCCGGACTCGCCTACCCGTGCGCGTGCACGCGACGCGAGCTCGCGCGCGAACCACTCGCACGCGACGGCTCGCGGCGCTACCCGGGCACCTGCCGCAGCGGCCTGCCGCCCGGGCGCGACGGCCGTGCGTGGCGGGTGCGCGCCGAGGGCGTGGTGCGCTTCTGCGACGCCGTACAAGGCGAACAGGCGGTCGACCTCGCCGCCGACGCCGGCGACTACGTGATCAAGCGTGCCGACGGGCTCTTCGCCTATCAGCTCGCGGTGGTGGTGGACGACGCCGAGGCGGGCGTGACCCACGTCGTGCGCGGCGCCGACCTGCTCGACGCCACCGCCCGCCAGATCCATCTGCTCGGCCTCCTCGGCCAGCCGGTGCCCGCCTACGCCCACCTGCCACTGGCCACCAACGCCGCGGGCGAGAAGCTCTCCAAGCAGACCCTGGCGCAGACGATCGACGCGCATCCGCCGCAGGCTGCCTTGCTGGCCGCGCTGCGCTTTCTCGGCCACAATCCACCCGACATGCTCGCCACCACAACGCTCGCCGAAGTGTGGGCGTGGGCGCGGGCCCACTGGTCGCTCGCCACCGTGCCACACCGCCGCCAGGTGGTG
>JAKLLJ010000209.1 GCA_023150215.1 Thauera sp.
ACGTTGATCGGCACCTTGGCGTCGGCGGCCGCGCCCGGCAGGCCGTCGTCGATGCCGTGCTTGTAGATGTGACCGGCGACCGACACCAGGTCGCTGAACATGCTGTTGCCCACCGCGGCCGCCACCTCGGCGTCGGACAGCGCATCCAGGCCCACGTAGACCACCGCGCGCTTGCGGATGACCTGCATCCAGTCGAAGATCGGCCGCGGGTCGGTCAGGTCCGAGTAGTTCGGCGCAAGTAGTTGCGCGATCTTCCCCGTGGTGAGCTTCTCCAGCAGCGGCAGCAGCGAGGCGACGATCTTGTCGAAGTAGGTGCGGTCGTAACGCACCGCCGACCGCAGGCCGTCGAGCACCGGATCGTAGGTGCGCGCCTGCGACAGGTACTGCTCGAGCGCCACCACGCGCTTCTCGCGCCCGACCATGTGGCGCGGGATGGTCTTGTCGTTCAGGCGGCCTTCGAACTGGACGATGATCTCCCAGGCCTTGGGCTCGGTCTTGGCGAAGAATTGCTGTGCGTACTCGATGAACAGGCCGTCGATGTTCACCACGTGCCGCAGGATCAGCAGGTAGTCCGGGCGCTGGCCCAGTTCGACCAGGGCGCGGGCGATGATGTTGACGAAGCGCCAGGCGAACTCGCGAAACGCCGCGCTGTTGCCCTCGCCGGAGAGTTGGCCGGCGATGCGGGTGGCGACCTCGGAGATGCGCCCGAAGCGGCCCACGGCGTTGTAGCGGGCGCTGATGTCGGGCCAGCCGAGGTGGAAGACGTAGAACTCGCCCTCGCGCCCGGCGCGGCGGGCCTCGACGTACATGCGCTTGAGCAGGTCGGCATCGCCCTTGGGGTCGAACACGATCACGACCTCGTGCTCGCCGCCCACCTTGCGGCGGATGTCCTGGGTGATGAACAGCTCGGCCAGGCGGGTCTTGCCGACCCGCGTGGTGCCCAACACCAGGGTGTGGCCGACGCGCTCGCCCAGCGGCAGCGTGACGTCGACCTCGTGCGGCTCGATGCCGTGCAGGCGCGGCAGACCGCCCACCGGCGGCAGGGGCCGAGCCGGATTGAGCGGGCTGTCCCAAGCCAGCACGCGCGCCAGCTTCGACAGCGGTGGCGGCGCGAACTCCAGCCGCGCTTCCAGCCGGCGCGCCATCCGGTAGAACGCCGTCGGCTCGGCGTAGCGGCGGAACTCGGGTTTGTAGGTCTGCACCAGCCGGTGCGTGTGCCGCTGCTCCCAGCGGAAGCCGCGTCCGATGAACAGGCGGTGCTGGCTCACCGGTACGTCGCGGCTGGTCATCACGTAGCGCGGCAGGCGGCGGATGTTGCGACGGTAGCGCAGGATCGCCCAGGCATCGTGCAGGCGGATCGCACCGAACGCCAGGAATGCCAGCGCGCTGCCGAGACCCACGAGCGGATTCAGCGCGAGCGACCACGGTGCCACCACGCACACCACCGCGGCGCCCGCGCAGACCGCCACGGTGTATAGCTCCACCGCTGGCCGCAGCAGGACTTCGACGGCATGCGGCTGGGCCATGGCGCAGGCCTCACTGCTCGATGCCGGTGGCGGTGACCAGCACTGGGTAGTGACGCAAACCCAGGCGCTGGGCCAGTTCGTCGCCCGAGACGGGCGCCAGGGTCAGGCCGGGGGCCAGGGCCCGCAGCGCGGCTAGGGCCTGCGGCGATTCGACCTGTACCGCCAAGCCCACGGCGCCCAGGTCGCGCAGGGCCTGTGCCCGCTGGCGAAGCCAGGCGCGGGAGCGGTCGTCGTCGCCGACCAGGAACAGCGGGATGAGTCCCGGCGCCTGGATCACCCGGCGAGCCACGTCGCCTGGCGACAGGCTGGCCGAGCGTACCGGCAGCATGGCCGCTTCATCGAAGAGGTGATCCGGCATCGGAGGCAGTTCGATGCGTGGCGGTGGCGGGTCCCCGGCACGCGGCTGGAGGTCGAGCGCCTGGTAGTACGGCAACGCGGACGCGCCTCCGCGATCCTCGACGACGATCAACGGCGGCGACTGCGCGAGGGCGGCCGGCGTCGCGGCGAGCGACAGCAGGCTCATCACCCACGGCACAGCCGCGCGGAAGCGATGGCGTTTCATGGCAAGGTCCTCCAGATGGTGTGGTCCGGCACCGGTTCGCCGAGCACACGGGCAAGGTGCCGGCCGACGCTGTCGCGGTAGCGCGCGGCGGGTGCGCCGCCGGCGGGCCGGTGGTAGCGGCCGGTCGTGACCAGCCAGTCCTGGTCCGGTGCATGCTGCTCGCGCAGGATCTCCGCGGCGAGTTCGAGATTCCGGTAGGGATCGAGCAGTTCGCAGGGTTGCTCGTAGCGGTGGCGCTGGTAGCCCAGGTTGATCTGGCCCAAGCCGGCGTCGATGCGGGTGGGAGGGACTTCGCGCAAGGCCTGGTGCAGTCCGGCGCAGGCCTCGGTGCGGGTGGCAAAGCGGTGCGGGGCGCCGGCCACGTTCAGCGTCCAGGGCCAGGGCACGAGGCGACCGTTGAAGCGGGTGCCGCTTTCCTGCAACGCCACGGCGTAGAGCACGGTCGAGGGGATGCCCGCGCGCTGCGCCGCGAACTGGTAGGCCGGTGGCGGAGCCTCCTGTGCTTGCACGAAGCCGGTCAGCACGCTCCCCAGCAGTAGAAGCATGGCGCGGCAACGGGTCAGGGCTGCCGCTGCCATTGCCCACCGACCTGGCGCACGACGGCGGGCAACTCGCCCTGCAGGCCGAGGGACAGCCAGCGCCCGTCGTCGTGGTTGAGGGTGATCTGCCGTGCGCGTACCTTGGCCGGGTCGATCCGCGCACGCTGCGCCCAGTCGCGGATGTGCGCATCGTCTGCACGGCTGCCGACGACGTAGACGTCGAACTCGGCGCCGGAGACCTGCAGCCGCTGCACCGCCTGGTCGCAGGCGGGGCAGCCATCCTTGACGAAAACCGCGGTGCGGCCAGTGCTCTGCGCGAGGGCGGCGGCCGACACGGCCGGGCTGACACCGGGCAGGCTGACCCGCTGCATGCCGGGTGCCAACCGCTGCCAAGCCGCGTCGTAGGCGCGCTGGTAAGCGAGCATCTTCTCGACGCGGCGGGCTTCCGCCTGCACCTGCAGTTCCGCATAGCGGCGACGCTCCTCGTCGGAACGCGCTTCGATACCCAGGGCCGTGAGCGGGTCGAGATTGGGTGAATAGATGCCCAGGGGGCCTTGCATCAGTTCGCGGTAGCGCGCCCATTCGTCGCTCTGCAGTCCCCAGTCGCGTGCCTGCTGCTCCTCGCTGCGCATCGTGGTCACCGAACGTTCGCGGCTGGGCACGATGGCAGAGGCTGCGGTGCCTCCTGTGTCCTGTGCGGTCGCGGCCTGGGGGAGGGTAAGTGCCGGCAGGAGTGCCGCGAGGAGCGGAACCAGGCGGTGGCGCTTCATCGTGACCCGCCCTGACGCGCCGGGAAGGCGATGCGAAGGTGCTCGCCAGCCTGATGAAACGTGGCGTGCCCGTCTTCGATGGATTCGAGCCGCCAGCCGCCCTCATCCTCGCCAACACGCAGCAGGCGGACCTGGGACAGCGCGTTCGCGCCATGTGGCCGTATCGTCAGGAAGCGCTCGTCGGCGCGCAATTCGACATCGAGCACCTGGAAAGACGGCCCGGCCGGTTTCGGCCTGGGCGTCTTGGAGGCGGGTGGGCGCGGCGTGGCTTGGGCTATCGGGCGCTGCGCCTGCCGCGCTTCCAACTGAGCCAGGCGATCCTGCAGGGGCTGCAGATCAATGGCGACCAGACGCTCATCCAGTGCCAGTTCGATGTCGGCCAGGCGCTGGGTCACGGTCTGGTGCTCGGTGTCGTAGCGTGCCTGTGCCACGGCGGCGGGTTGTCGCCGAACCAACTCGACGTGCTCGGCAAGGTCGTCCAGACGGCCCTCGAGCACGGCCACCTGTGCGCCGGGGGCACGGGTCTCGGCCTGCTCGGCCAGGTCCGACAGCGCGACGTGATCGATCAGTACGACCGCACTGATTAGCAGCAGCCAGGTGGCGGTGGCGACGCGCAGTAGCGTCGTGCGTCCCCGGTCGGCTGAAGCGGGCGCGATGTTCATGGCTGGACCTCCGTCGAAAGCGGAAACGTCTCGGCCTGGTTGCCGGTGTCCGGGAGGGTTGGTCGCGGTGGCTCAGGTACATCCGGCTTGGGTTGGGTGAAGCAGACGCGGCGCGTGCCGTGGTCGACCTGCAGACCCCAGGCAGGGCCGGCCAGCGTCAGCAGTGCATCGCGCAGCACAACCGGACCGAGCCGGTAGTGGGCCGCCGGCAGCGGCAAGGTCAGCAGCGCATCGGCATCGTGCCCGTCGCACAAGCGGTAGCCGGAACGCTGCAGGACGTGTCGCAGGGCATCTCCGACGCTGGCGTGCAGGGTGTCCGGCACGGCCACGTCGACCACTTGCAGCAGCAGATCCTGCTGGGCAGCGGTCGGTGTGAGTTCGACCAGGGTGTAGCGGCCATGGCGGATCACCGGGACGTAGGCCGGGGGCGGCGCCACCGATTCAACGGCTTGCGAAGGGGCAACTGGTGGCGACGACGGCGGTACGCTCGCGCAGCCTGCCGCCAGGGTGGTGGCCAGCAACAGGCCGCTGCGCGCCGTCCAACGGGACGGAAGGGCGGTTTGCATGGATCGGCTCTCGGCGATGTCGAGCCGATACCATCGCCATCCGGGGAGGCCGCATCAGCAAACAATGCGAATCGCCGCTCTGCCGGTTTATCGGGGAGCAGGTAGCCCCTTGGTCGAAAAAGCGTCACCGCCGCAGGGGAGCGATGCGTCGGGCGGTGGCGGACTTATCGAGAGAGTTATCCACAGTTTCTGTGGAGAAACGAGGAGGTGGGCTATCGGTGGGTTCGGTTGCGTTCGACGCTTGCCCGACCGAATGGCGAGCTTGAACCGGAGGAGGGCCGTCGGGCGATGATGATCCTGCTCAGGCGGCCCTTCTGCGAGGGGTGACCACCACGGGGGCGACATCCACCCGTTCCCGCAACTCCTTGCCGGACTTGAAGTGGGGTACGTACTTTCCGGAGACATGCACCGTCTCGCCGGACTTCGGGTTGCGGCCCACGCGTGGCGGCCGGTAGTTCAGCGAAAAGCTGCCGAAGCCGCGAATCTCGATTCGGCCGCCATGGGTGAGCGTATCGGTCAGGGCGCCGAGGATCACTTTCACCGCGTCTTCGGCGTCCCGCGCGACAAGTTGGGGGAAGCGCTGCGTGAGACGGTCGATGAGTTCTGATCTTGTCATCGCGCGATTATATCAATCGAAACAGTGACTTTGCGTGCAGTCAAATCTGTGATGAAGGGGCGATTCACTGCGCGACGGTCTGCAAGGCCCACATGTCGCGATACAGCCCTCCAGAGCGCAGGAGTTCGTCGTGGGAGCCGCGCTCGATGATCCGCCCCTGCGCGAGCAGAAGTATCTGGTCGGCGTGTTGGATGGTGTGCAGCCGATGGGCGATCACGATGACGGTGCGCCCTTTGATCAGGCGCGAGATCGCCTCTTGTATCTCATGCTGCGCTTCCGGATCCACCGAGGCGGTGGCCTCGTCGAGCAGCAGCACAGGGGCGTCCTTCAGCAGGGCGCGCGCGATGGAGATCCGTTGGCGCTGGCCGCCGGAGAGGCGCTGGCCGTTCTCGCCGATGGGGGTTTCATAACCCTGTGGGAGCCGCCCGATGAACTCGTCGCACCAGGCGGCACGGCAGGCGGCCATCACCTCGGTGTCGGTGGCGTCGGGGCGGCCGATACGCACGTTTTCCAGGACGCTGCCGTCGAATAGCTGGACGTCCTGGAAAACGAAGCTCAGGTGGTCGTAGAGCCGGTCCGGACCTAGGTCGCGGAGGTCGACGCCACCGAGGGTGATCCGGCCCTCCTGTGGATCGAAGAAGCGGGCCAGGAGGTGCAGCAGGGTGCTCTTGCCACCGCCCGAGGGGCCGACCACGGCGACGATACAGCCTTGGGGGGCGCGGAAGGAGACTTCCCTGAGGACCCACTCGGTGCCGGTGTCATAACGAAAGCCGACGCCCTCGAACGCTACCTCGAACCCGTCGGGCTCGGCCGGTATTGGGGACTCGGGGAGCGGTGGGCGCTCGAGCAGGGCCTGAACGCGGGCCTCGCTCCGGGCCATGGCGCGCAGCTCCGTGAGA
>JAKLLJ010000020.1 GCA_023150215.1 Thauera sp.
ACCCACGCGCGTCCGGCGTCCCGCGGCAACCGCGTGCGTCCGGCGCCCCGCGGCACCCACGTACGCCCGGCGTCCCGCGGCAACCGCGTGCGTCCGTTGTCGCTGTAGGAGCGGCGGGAGCCGCGAACCCGGTGGCTCCGACAGGCGCGGTGAGCATTCCGCCGCCGCATTCGCGCCTTCCGGCGCTCCTACCGGCGCATCATGGCTCGGGTGGGATGCAGGAGCGGCGGAAGCCGCGAGCTTTTGCGGTGGTGACGACCCCGTCGCACTCGTGGCCAGAATCGGCCGGCGGGGGGCACCCCAGCCAACGATCAAGAATGTGCAGTAGCCTTACTCACAAGCTCGAAGGAAGACAGGACATGCTGATGAACCCGGAAAAATCCGTGCTGCTGGTGATCGACGTGCAGGCAAAGCTTGCGCCCTTCATCCACGACAGCGCCGCGGTGGTCGATCACTGCGTGTGGCTGGCGCGCGTGGCCGAGCGCGTCGGCGTGCCGGTGGTGGTCACCGAGCACTTTCCCGAGAAGATCGGTGGCACCGTCGATGCGGTGCGGGCGGCGACCACCGGCGCGCAGTATGTGGGCAAGCAGTTCTTTTCGGCGCAGGCCGATGGCTGCTTGGCAAGCACCGCGGTCGCCGCGCGCGAGCAGGTGGTCCTGTGCGGCACCGAGGCGCATGTGTGCGTGCAGCAGACCGCGCTCGACCTGCGCCGCGCTGGCAAGGAGGTCTTCATCGTCGCCGAGGCGGCCGGCTCGCGCGATCCCGCCAACCGTGACCTTGCCTTCGCACGCATGCGCAGCCACGGCATCGAGATCGTGTCGTGCGAGATGGTCGCCTTCGAGTGGCTGCAGCGCGGGGGCACCGAGCTGTTCCGTGCGGTTAACCGCGACTTCATCCGCTGACTGCGACGCGGCTGGCGCCGTCGCGGGGCCCGCGCTCAGGGTTCGATCGCCAGCCCGCGCAGCGCTTCGCCCGCGCCGATCTTGCCGATGACTGCGGCCTGGCCGCTGGCGAGGTCGATGCGGTACAGGGTGGGCGCAGGCTGGTCGGCGGTGACGAGCGCGGCGAGCGCGGTGTTGGTCACGTCCGAGATATCGAAGTGGGCGTCGACGATGGCGCGCACGCCGAGGCTGCCCACGGTGCGCAGGCGCCCGCTGTTGGGCGACACCACCGGCTCGGTGCCCTCGATCGAGCCCTGGCGCGCCAGCGTGCCTGCGGCGCGGTCGATCGCGTAGTTGGTGGTGAGCTTTTCATTTTCGGTGTTGTAGGTGTAGCCGGCGGCGACGATGTCGGCGGCGTGGCCGTGGCGAGGGTCGCCCTCGTCGTAGGCGAGCGCGCCGTCGGGCTGCAGGCCGCCCTGGTCGGGCTGGAAGTCGATCAGGGCGCCGGTTTCGGGGTGGGCGCGCAGGTTTTGCCCGCGCGCGGAGACGATGCGGATGCGATCGGCGGCGGGGTTGAAGTCGAAGCCGAAGTGCGTGCCGTCGAGCGCGATCGCGAAAGGCACGCTGCCCACCGGGCGCAGCGTGCCGGTCTCGGTGTCCACCGTGAACACCCGTCCGCTGCTGCCGAGTGCGTACAGCGTGCCGTAGGCGACGCGGTAGTCGATGCCGAGGATGCGCTCGTCGGCGGCGAGTCCGACAAGTTTCACGCTGCGGACGATTTTGCCCGGCTCGGCGGCAGAAACGGCGATAAGCTGATGCGATTCGGTGACCGCGAACAGGCGCATCTGCGTGAGCGGGCCGGCAGCGCTGGCGGTGCCGGCGACAGTGGTGGCCGCGAGCATGAGGCTGGCGGCGAGACGGTTGGCGAAGGATGGCATCGGTATTCCTCTGGAGCGATCGGGGCGTCGGGGGCGCGGCGGAACGGCGCGCGCACTTGGGCGGGACCGAAGATAAGCGAGTCCGCGGGTGGGGCGACGTGATCGAGTTGGCAGTTCGGCAAAGACCCTGGCGGCTTGTGCTGGCGGCCGTGTCGTGCGTGGCCGCCCTGTTGCGCGCCGATGCGGCGTCGCTGAGCATTGCGGTGAGCGATGAGGCGGGCGCGGCGCTCGAGCATGCGGCGGTGGCGCTGGTGCCGGTGGCTGGCAAGGGGTCGCCGCAGCCCGTGCGTGCCGAGATCGTGCAGCGCGACAAGCGCTTCATCCCGCGCGTGAGCGCGGTGCCGGTGGGCGCGGCGATCGAGTTTCCCAACCTCGACACCGTACGCCACCACGTCTATTCGTTCTCGCCGGCAAAATCCTTCGAGCTCAAGCTCTACATCGGCAAGCCGGCCGCGCCGGTGGTGTTCGACAAGCCGGGCGTGGTGGTGATGGGCTGCAACATCCACGACCACATGGTGGCCTACGTGCTGGTGGCGGACACCCCCTGGGTGGGGGTCAGCGATGGCGCCGGAGCGCTTCGGCTCGGGCCGCTGCCCGACGGCGACTACACCCTCGAATACTGGCATCCGCGCTGGGTCGGCGTGTCGGTCGAGCCGCAGCGGCAGACGTTGCGCGTGGAAGGCGAGGCCCGCCATGTGCTGACGATCGGAGAGCGACCCTGATGCGCCTCGGCTTGCGCAGCTTGCAGTGGCGCATCGCCGCATGGACGGCGCTGATCCTGCTGGCCTTCCAGGTGGGCGGTCTGTTCATGTTCGAGCGCATCGGCCGCAGCAGCGCGCTCGCCGAGGTGCGCACCCAGCTCGACACCGGCGAGCGCGTGTTCGCCCGCCTGCTCGACCAGCGCAGCGCCCAGCTCACGCTTGCGGCGCGCGTGCTCGCCGCCGACTACGGCCTGCGCCAGGCGCTGGCGAGCGCCGACCGCGACACCATCGTGTCGGCGCTGGACAACCATGGCTCGCGCATCGGCGCCGGTCTGATGATGCTGGTGGGCCTCGACGGCCGCCTCGTCGCCGCCTACCCGGAGCGCAGCCAAGGCGCCGACGCCGGCCTGCAGCGCCTGCTCGACGGCGCGCGCACACAGGGCGCGGCGACCGCCTTCCAGCCGGTCGATGGCGTGCTCCACCAGCTCGTCGCGGTGCCGGTGCTGGCACCGGTACCGGTGGCCTGGGTGGTGATCGGGTTCGCGGTCGATGCGGCCTTCGTGCACGACCTCAAGCGCCTCACCGGTCTCGAGGTCGACCTGCTGATGGAGGCCCCCCGTGCACCGCCGCGGCTCGCGGTGGGGACTTCGGCGACGCTGCCGGTCGCCGCCGCAGGGGCGGGGATGGCCGATGCGGGCGGCAGCGGGAGGGCGCCGGCGCCGGCACGCATCGACGGCGCCGAGCACCTCGGCCTGCGTCACCTGGTCGATGGCGGGGCGCCCGAGCAGGTGGTGGCCTTCCTGCACCTGTCGCTCGAGCGCGCGCTCGCGCCCTGGGTTCGCCTGTATCGCGACTGGGCCGGGCTGTCGGTGGTGGCGACGCTCGCGATGCTGCTCGCCAGCGTATGGATGGGGCGCACGATCGCGCTGCCGGTGACGCGGCTGGCGGAGTTCGCCCATCGCATCGAGGCGGGCGACTACGTGGCGCCGCCCGCGCGCGGGCGTGGGGACGACGAGATCGGCCGCCTCGCCGACGCCTTCGGTTTGATGAGCGATGCGATCGCAAGCCGCGAGGCACGGATCAGCGAGCTGGCCTACCGCGACGGGCTCACCGGCCTGCCCAACCGGGTTCGCTTCATGGAGGCGCTCGAGCGCAGCCTTTCCGGCGCGGCCGCAGCGGGTGTGCCGCTCGCGGTGCTCACCCTCGACCTCGACCGCTTCAAGCACATCAACGACGCGCTCGGCCATGACTTTGGCGACCGTGTGTTGCGCGAGGTCGGCAGCCGACTGCAGCAGGCGGGCGTGCGCCGGCGCGAGCTGGCCGACGGCGTGGACAGCGGCGAGGCCGGGGCGGCCCGCCTCGGTGGCGACGAGTTTGCACTGCGGGTGGCGGGGGCTGACGAGGCTGCGGCGCGCGTGGTTGCCGGACGCATCGCCAGCGCGCTCGAAGCGCCGATGAGCATCGACGGGCAACTGGTCGACGTGCGCGCCAGCGTCGGCATTGCGCTCTTCCCCGCGCACTGCGCCGACGCCGGCGAGCTGCTGCGCTGCGCCGACGTGGCGATGTACAAAGCCAAGCACAGCAACAGCGGCATCAGCGTCTACGACCCCGCCCACCATGACCGCAGCGCGGGGCGCCTGTCGCTGCTCACCGAGCTGCGCCAGGCAGTGGAGAGCGATGAGCTGGTGCTGTACTACCAGCCGAAATACGCCTTCGCCGCAGCAGCCGCCGCGCTCAGCGTCGAGGCCCTGGTGCGCTGGGTGCATCCGCAGCGCGGGTTCGTGCCGCCGATGGCCTTCATTCCGTTCGCCGAGCAGACCGGCTACATCCGCCGCATCACGCTGTGGGTGCTGGAGCGGGCGATCCGCCAGTGCGCGCAGTGGAATCGCGCCGGGCGGGCGGTGCACATCGGCGTGAATCTGTCGGCGCGCGACCTGTTGCAGCACGACCTGCCCGAGGCGTTCGAGGCGATGCTCGCGCGCCACGGCTGCGAGGCGTGCTGGATCACGCTCGAGATCACCGAGAGCGCGGTGCTCGACGAGCCCGCCAAGGCGCTCGCCAACCTCGAGCGCCTGCGCGCGACCGGCTGCGCGCTGTCGATCGACGACTACGGCACCGGCTACTCGTCCTTGTCCTACGTGCGCCAGATGCCGGTGCAGGAACTCAAGATCGACCGCAGCTTTGTGATGAACCTGCTCGCCGGGCCCGCCGACGAGATCATCGTGCGCTCGACGGTGGAGCTCGCCCACGACATGGGGCTGGTGGTGACGGCCGAGGGCGTGGAGAGCGAGGCCATCCTGCGTCGGCTCGGCGCGCTCGGCTGCGACCTCGCCCAGGGCTACTTCGTCGGCCGGCCGATGGCGGCAGCCGAACTCGAAGCCTGGATGGACACCTCGCCGTGGGCCAGGGCGGGCCACCATCAGGCCGATCGATCGCCGTCACCCTAGGGAAAACGAGTCTGGCGATGCGTGCTGCATCGTTCTAGCCTGCAGCTTTAGTTCCACGGCGATCCGATCCGGGCCTTCGCCGCTCCGTCGGCAAGGCCCTGCCGGTCGTCCCGCCGTGTCATCGAACGCGCACACGGGAGCTTGGCGATGGACAAACGGGAAGCAGGCAGGCTGGCGACGCAGGTCGATGCGGTGATCGAACAGATTCGCGGGCGCCTACCCGCAGGGCAGGCGGAGGGCGTGTGCGAATTCGCGCGCCGCTTCTTCGCCCAGGTCGCTGCGGAAGACCTCGAGGATCTGCCGGTCGCCGACCTCTATGGCGCGGTGTTGAGCGAATGGCATTTCGTCGCCCGCCGCAAGGCCGGCAGCAAGGTGAGGGTGTTCAACCCGCGCCTCGACGAGCACGGCTGGGAGTGCCCGCACACCGTCGTCGAGATCGCCGGCGACGACATGCCCTTCCTGGTCGACTCGATCACCATGGAGGTCGCCCGCCAGGGCCTGACCCTGCACCTGATCATCCATCCGGTCATGAACGTCGTGCGTGACGCCGACGGCAGCTTCGCACGCGTGGCCGGGCATGACGAGCAGGGCGCGGGGATCGGCTTCGAGTCGATCATGCATCTGGAAGTGGACCGGCGCACCGACGCCGGCGATCTCGCCGCGCTGCAGGACGGCATCGAGCATGTGCTCGGCGACGTGCGCGCCGCGGTCGGCGACTGGTCGACGATGCGCGCTCGCCTGGCCGAGATCACCGCCGGCATGGCGGTGGTCCCGGCGAGCATCGATGCCGGCGAGGCCCGCGAGGTGCGCGCCTTCCTCGACTGGCTCGCCGCCGACAACTTCGTGCTGCTGGGCTGCCGCGACTATGCGCTGGTGGAAGGCGGCGACGGCAACGAGCTGCGCATCGTGCCCGAGTCCGGGCTCGGGCTCCTGCGCGGCGAGGGCGAGGACGGGCAGTCGCGTTCGTTCGCCGCACTGCCGCCGCAGCTGCGCGCGCAGGCGCACCTGCCGCGCCTGCTCACCGTCACCAAGTCGAACTCGCGCTCGACGGTGCACCGTCCGGGCTATCTCGACTTCATCGGCGTCAAGACCTTCGGCGCCGACGGCACGGTGAGCGGCGAGCGGCGCATCATCGGCCTGCTTGCCTCCACCGCCTACAGCGCCAGTCCGCGCCAGATCCCGCTGCTGCGGCGCAAGGTGGACGCGGTGTTCGAGCGTGCAGGCCTTCTCCCCGGCGGCCACGCCGCCAAGGCGCTGCAGACCCTGCTCGAGCGCTATCCGCGCGACGAGCTATTCCAGATCGAGGCGGACGAACTCTATGCCCACGCGATGGGCATCCTGCGTCTCGGCGAGCGCCTGCGCACGCGGCTGTTCGTGCGCGTTGATCCGTTCGCGCGCTTCGTCTCCTGCCTGATCTACGTGCCGCGCGAGCACTACAACACCGACCAGCGCGAGCGCATGCAGGCGGTGCTGATGGATGCCTTCAACGGCAAGGCCGCCGAGTTCGACGTGCAGTTCTCCGATTCGGCGCTCGCCCGCATCCTGATCACGGTGCGCACGCCCGATGGCGACATCCCGGCCTTCGACGTGCGCGAGATCGAGCAGCGCCTGATCCGCGCCGCGCGGCGCTGGGAGGACGCGCTGCAGCAGGCGCTCGTCGAGCAGTGCGGCGAGGAGCGTGGGCTGGCACTGATGCGGCGCTACGGCAAGGGCTTCCGACATCGAGCAGATGGAGGCGCTTGTGGACGGTGCGGCGCTCGGGCTCAACCTTTATGTGCCGCTCGAGGTGCGCGCCGGCCGGCTCAACCTGCGCCTGTACCACCTGGGCAGCCCGGTGCCGCTGTCGCAGAGCCTGCCGATGCTGGAGAAGATGGGCGTCAAGGTGATGGACGAGCGCCCCTCCGAGATCGAGCGCCAGGACGGCAGCACGGTGTGGCTGCACGACTTCGGCCTGCAGTTCGCCGATGCCGAGAGCCTCAACATCCACGAGATCCGCCCGCTCTTCCAGGACGCCTTTCTCGCCGCCTGGCGCGGCGCCGCCGAGACCGACGATTTCAACCGCCTGGTGTTGCTCGCGGGCTTGTCGTGGCGCGAGGTGGCGGTGTTGCGTGCGTACGCAAGATACATGCGCCAGGCGGCATTCACCTTCAGCCTTGCCTACATGGAGCAGACCCTCGCGGCCTATCCGCACTTGGCACGTGCGCTGCTGCGGCTCTTCCGCACCCGCTTCGACCCGGCGCTCGAAGGCGACCGCGACGCCCTGTGCGCAGCCCAGGAGGCGGCGATCGAGGCCGCGCTGAACAAGGTCGCCAACCTCGACGAGGACCGCATCCTGCGCCAGTTCCTCGCCCTCATCCAGGCCACGCTGCGCACCAACTGGTTCCAGCGTGGCGCCGACGGCGCGCCCAAGGCCTACCTGTCGTTCAAGTTCCTGCCGGCGAAAATCCCCAACCTGCCTCAGCCCTTGCCGATGTTTGAGATCTTCGTCCATTCGCCGCGCTTCGAGGGCGTGCATCTGCGTGGCGGCAAAGTGGCGCGCGGGGGCCTGCGCTGGTCCGACCGCATGGAGGACTTCCGTACCGAGATCCTCGGCCTGGTGAAGGCGCAGATCGTCAAGAACGCCGTGATCGTGCCGGTGGGCTCGAAGGGCGGATTCGTGGTCAAGTGCCCGCCCGCCGAGGGCGGGCGCGAGGCGCTGCTCGCCGAAGGCATCGCCTGCTATCGCGACTTCCTGTGCGGCCTGCTCGATCTCACCGACAACCTGGT
This sequence comes from Thauera sp., assembly GCA_023150215.1. GTDB lineage: Bacteria > Pseudomonadota > Gammaproteobacteria > Burkholderiales > Rhodocyclaceae > Thauera. Next base: position 7,734 of record JAKLLJ010000020.1, read on the forward strand.
GCAGGGTGCGGTGGTGCCGCCGGCCGAGGTGATTCGCCACGACGAAGACGATCCTTACCTCGTGGTGGCGGCCGACAAGGGCACCGCGAGCTTTTCCGATTACGCCAACCAGGTCTCGGCCGAGTACGGCTTCTGGCTCGGTGATGCCTTCGCCTCCGGCGGCTCGGTGGGCTACGACCACAAGAAGATGGCCATCACCGCGCGCGGCGCGTGGGAGGCGGTCAAGCGCCACTTCCGCGAGATGGGCACGAACATCCAGCAGGAGCCCTTCACCGTGGTCGGCATCGGCGACATGTCGGGCGACGTGTTCGGCAACGGCATGCTGCTGAGCAAGCACACCCGCCTGGTCTGCGCGTTCGACCACCGCCACATCTTCCTCGACCCCGATCCCGATCCGGCGCGCTCGTGGGACGAGCGCGCGCGCATCTTCGCGCTGCCGCGCTCGAGCTGGGACGACTACGAGCGCGCGCTGATCTCGCCCGGCGGCGGGGTGTGGCCGCGCAGTGCCAAGTCGATCGCACTTTCGCCCGAAGTGCGCGCCGCGCTCGATATCCGCGCCGAGCACCTCACGCCCACCGCGCTCATCCACGCCATCCTGACCGCGCCGGTCGATCTGCTCTACAACGGCGGCATCGGCACCTACGTCAAGGCGGTGTCGGAAACCGACGCCGCGGTCGGCGACCGTGCCAACGACGCGGTCCGGGTCAATGGCGGTGAGCTACGCTGCAAGGTGTTCGGCGAGGGCGGCAACCTGGGTGCGACCCAGCTCGGCCGCATCGAGTTCGCCCTCGCCGGCGGGCGGGTCGACACGGACGCAATCGACAACTCCGGCGGCGTGGATTGCTCGGACCACGAGGTCAACATCAAGATCCTGCTCGGCGGCGTGATCGCCGAAGGCGAGCTGACCCTCAAGCAACGCAATCAGCTCCTCGCCGACATGACCGACGAGGTCGCCGCGCTGGTGCTGCGCGACAACTACGCACAGACACAGATCCTGTCGGTGACGCGTGCACGCGGCGTGGCGCTGCTCGACGAGCAGGCCGAGTTCATGCGCCGGCTCGCCCACGCCGGCCGCCTGAACCGCAAGCTCGAATACCTGCCCGACGACGAGGCGCTCGCCGAGCGCAAGGCGGCCGGGATCGGCCTCACCAACCCCGAGCTCGCGGTGCTGCTCGCCTACAGCAAGATCGAGCTCTACGACAAGGTGCTCGCCTCCGACGTGCCCGAGGATCCCTACATCCGCACCGCGCTCGAGCGCTATTTCCCGCTGCCGCTGCGCGCGCGCTTCCCGGTGCAGATCCAGGCCCATCCGCTGCGCCGCGAGATCATCTCGACCCATGTAGTCAACAGCATGATCAACCGTGTCGGCCCGACCTTCGTCAGCCGCCTCGAGTCGGAACTCGGCGCCTCGGCCGCCGACGTGGTGCGCGCCTACATGGCGACGCGCGAGGTGTTCGGGCTGGTCGCGCTGTGGCGCGAGATCGAGGTGCTCGACAACCTGATCGACGACGCGGTGCAGACCGAGCTGATCCAGGAAACCGGCCGCCTGGTGCAGCGCGGCGCGTTGTGGTTCCTGCGCCACCGGCCGTGGCTGGCCGACCTGCAGGCGACGCTGGCGCACTTTTCGCCGGGCGTCGCTGCGCTCGCCGAGGGGCTGGCCGACTACGTGGCGCCGGCGTATCGCGCCGAGCTCGACGCCGCAGTGACGCGCCGGGTGGAGCAGGGCGTTCCGCTGGCGCTCGCGCAGCGCGTGGCGGCGCTGGAGGAGTTGTATTCGGCGCTCGATCTGGTCGAGGTGGCGGTGGAGCATGGTCGCGACGAGGCGGCGGTGGCGCGGGTGTACTTCGCGCTCGGCGGCGAGCTCGACCTGCACTGGCTCGGCCGCCAGATCTCCGCCTTGCCGGCGGATACGCGCTGGCAGAGCCTGGCGCGGGGGGCGCTGCGCAGCGACCTGTCCGCGCTCGCGCGTGCGCTGGCGAGCGCGGCGCTGCGCAACGCGCCCGAGGGCGCGGACACCGAGGGCGTGCTGCGCGCCGGGCGTGAGCGTGCCGCGGTAGCGCTCGAGCGCTACCAGCAACTGCTCGCCGAGATCCGTGTCTCGCCGGCGATCGACATGGCGATGCTGTCGGTGCTGCTGCGCGAGCTGCGCGGCATGGCCTGAGCCGCGGAGCGCGGGCGCGGGCCTTGCCCACCCCGACGCCCATTCGCGCCTTCCGGCGCTCCTACACCGAGACCCCCGCAGCCTGCAGGCGCGGCCGGGTTCACATGTAGGAGCGCCGGAAGGCGCGAATGTGGCGTCGTCCGGCTCCGGTACCTGCGCCGGTTTCGGCACGGCTGCTTTCGCGGCTGCCGCCGCTCCTACAGGGGGCGGCAGGCGCGGCGGTTGCCGTAGGAGCGCCGGCAGGCGCGAATGTGGCTCGAGCGCGCGTCGCCCCGTGCGCTTGGCCCCGGAGTGCTGACGCAGCTCGGGTGCATCGGTTATCATCGCGCTTTCCCGCAGTACAGCTCCCATGACCAAATACGTCTTCGTTACTGGCGGTGTCGTGTCCTCCCTGGGCAAGGGCATCGCCGCCGCCTCCCTGGGGGCGATCCTCGAGTCCCGCGGCATCAAGGTCACGCACCTCAAGCTGGACCCTTACATCAACGTCGATCCGGGCACCATGAGCCCGTTCCAGCACGGCGAGGTCTTCGTCACCGAAGATGGCGCCGAGACCGACCTCGACCTCGGCCATTACGAGCGCTTCACCAGCGCCAAGATGAGCAAGCGCAACAACTTCACCACCGGCCAGATCTACGAGTCGGTGCTCAAGAAGGAGCGTCGCGGCGAGTACCTGGGCAAGACCGTGCAGGTCATCCCGCACATCACCGACGAGATCAAGACTTACGTGCGCCGGGGTGCCGAGGGCGCCGACGTGGCGATCGTCGAAGTCGGTGGCACCGTGGGTGACATCGAATCGCTGCCCTTCCTCGAGGCCATCCGCCAGATGGGCTTCGAAGGCGGCCGTCACGGCACCTGCTTCATCCATCTCACGCTGCTGCCCTACATCCCGACTGCCGGCGAGCTCAAGACCAAGCCGACCCAGCACTCGGTCAAGGAATTGCGCGAGATCGGCATCCAGCCCGACATCCTGCTCTGCCGCGCCGACCGTCCGGTGCCGGAAGACGAGCGGCGCAAGATCGCGCTGTTCTGCAACGTGATGCCCGAGGCGGTCATCGAGTGCCTGGACGCCGACTCGATCTACAAGATCCCCGGCCAGTTGCACGACCAGATGCTCGACCAGATCGTCTGCCACAAGCTCGACATCCTCGCGCGCGCGGCCGACCTGTCGGTGTGGGACAGGCTGATCCATGCGCTCGAGAACCCGAAGCAGTCGGTCGATATCGGTTTCGTCGGCAAGTACGTCGATCTCACCGAGTCGTACAAGTCGCTGATCGAGTCGCTCAATCACGCCGGCATGCACACCGAGTCGAAGGTCAAGATCCACTACATCGACTCCGAGGACATCGAACGCGACGGTTGCGACGTGCTCAAGGCCATGGACGCCATCCTGGTGCCGGGCGGCTTCGGCAAGCGCGGCACCGAGGGTAAGATCGCCGCCATTCGCTACGCCCGCGAGAACAAGGTGCCCTACCTGGGTATCTGCCTCGGCATGCAGCTCGCGGTGGTCGAGTTCGCCCGCGACGTGGCCGGCATGGACGGCGCGCATTCCACCGAGTTCGAACGTGATACCCGCTATCCGGTGATCGGCCTGATCACCGAGTGGAAGGACCGCAGCGGCAAGATCGAGAAGCGCACCGAAGAATCCGACCTCGGCGGCACCATGCGCCTCGGCGGCCAGGTCTGCCAGTTGAAGGAAGGCACCCTGGCGCGCGCGATCTACGGGGTGCCCGAGGTCATGGAGCGCCACCGTCACCGCTACGAGGTCAACAACACCCTGCTCGCCCGGCTCGAGGACAAGGGCCTGGTAGTGGCGGGGCGTGCGCCGGTCACCGACCTGTGCGAGATGGTCGAGTTGCCCGCCGATGTCCACCCGTGGTTCGTCGGCTGCCAGTTCCATCCCGAATTCACCTCCAACCCGCGCAAGGGTCATCCGCTGTTCACCGCCTACGTGAAGGCGGCGATCGCGCACAAGCAGGCTGCGGCCCCCAGGAGCGAAGCATGAACCTCTGCGGTTTCGAAGTCGGTCTCGACAAGCCGGTCTTCCTGATCTCCGGCCCCTGCGTGGCCGAGTCCGAGCAGATGTGCCTTGACATCGCTGGACAGATGCAGGAGATCTGCGTCGAGCTGGGCATTCCCTACATCTTCAAGGCCTCCTACGACAAGGCCAACCGCAGCTCGGGCAGGAGCTTCCGCGGCCACGGCATGGATGCCGGGCTCAAGATGCTGGAGGCGGTGAAGAAGCAGCTCGGCCTGCCGGTGCTCACCGATGTGCACACGATCGAGGAGATCCCGCTCGTGGCCTCGGTGGTGGACGTGCTGCAGACTCCGGCCTTCCTGTGCCGCCAGACCGACTTCATCTACGCGGTGGCGGCCAGCGGCAAGCCGGTCAACATCAAGAAGGGCCAGTTCCTCGCCCCCGGCGACATGAAGAACGTCGCCGACAAGGCGCGCGAGGCCAATGGCGGCGCCGACACCATCATGGTGTGCGAGCGTGGCGCCTCCTTCGGCTACAACAACCTCGTCTCCGACATGCGTTCGCTGGCGATCATGCGCGACACCGGCTGCCCGGTGGTGTTCGATGCCACTCACTCGGTGCAGTTGCCGGGCGGGCAGGGCACGGCTTCGGGCGGCCAGCGCGAGTTCGTGCCGGTGCTGGCGCGCGCCGCAGTGGCGGTGGGGGTGGCGGGCCTCTTCATGGAGACCCACCCCGATCCCGCCAAGGCGCTGTCGGACGGCCCCAACGCTTGGCCGCTGCCGAAGATGAAGGCGCTGCTCACCACGCTCAAGGACATCGACGCGCTGGTCAAGCGCCAGGGCTTCCTCGAGATGACGCTCTGAATACCGCTTTTTCGGAGACGCGACATCCTGCGGGCTGATAAGCGCTATCGCGCATGCTCACTCACGCGGCGTTCATGCCGCGCGAACATACTGCCCGACGGGTCGCGCCCCCGCGTGAACGCCCCGAATCATCCGTAACTGCAACAGGACAAGACATGAGTGCAATCGTTGATGTGATCGCCCGCGAGATTCTCGACTCCCGCGGCAACCCCACCGTCGAAGCCGACGTGCTGCTCGAATCCGGCGTGATGGGCCGCGCCGCCGTGCCCTCGGGCGCGTCGACCGGTTCGCGCGAGGCGATCGAGCTGCGTGACGGCGACAAGTCGCGCTTCCTCGGCAAGGGCGTGCTGCGCGCGGTCGAGAACGTGAACACCGAGATCGCCGAGGCCATCATCGGGCTGGACGCCGAGGAGCAGGCCTTCATCGACCGTACCCTGATCGAGCTCGACGGCACTGAGAACAAGTCGCGCCTGGGCGCCAACGCCATGCTGGCGGTGTCCATGGCGGTGGCCAAGGCCGCCGCCGAAGAGGCCGGCCTGCCGCTGTACCGCTACTTCGGCGGCTCCAGCCCGATGGTGATGCCGGTGCCGATGATGAACGTCATCAACGGCGGCGAGCACGCCAACAACAGCCTCGACATCCAGGAATGCATGATCATGCCGGTGAGCATGGGCAGCTTCCGCGAGGCCCTGCGCTGCGGCGCCGAGATCTTCCACCATCTCAAGAAGATCGTCGACGCCAAGGGCTACCCGACCACCGTCGGCGACGAGGGCGGCTTCGCCCCCAACGTGTCCGGCACCGAGGAAGCGCTCAACCTGATCCAGGAGGCCATCGTCGCCGCCGGCTACGTGCCTGGCCAGGACGTGCTGCTGGCGCTTGACTGCGCCGCCTCCGAGTTCTACAAGGACGGCAAGTACGAGCTGAAGGGCGAAGGCCTGTCGCTGACCGCCGAAGGCTTCACCGACTACCTCGAGACCCTGTGCGACAAGTTCCCGATCGTCTCGATCGAGGACGCGATGGCCGAGGGCGACTGGGACGGCTGGAAGATCCTCACCGAGCGCCTGGGCAAGAAGGTGCAGCTGGTGGGCGACGACCTCTTCGTCACCAACACCAAGATCCTCGCGCAGGGCATCGAGCAGGGCGTGGCCAACTCGATCCTCATCAAGATCAACCAGATCGGCACGCTGACCGAGACCTTCGCCGCCGTCGAGATGGCCAAGCTCGCCGGCTATACCGCGGTGATCTCGCACCGTTCGGGCGAGACCGACGACTCGACCATCGCCGACATCGCGGTCGGCCTGCGTGCGATGCAGATCAAGACCGGCTCGCTGAGCCGCTCGGACCGCATCTCAAAGTACAACCAGCTGCTGCGCATCGAGGAAGACCTCGGCGACACCGCCGCCTATCCGGGCAAGCGCGCGTTCTACAACCTGCGCTGATTGCCCTTCAGCGCTGATTCGCGGCAACTCGAAGGCCGGCGGGCGACCCGTCGGCCTTCGTCGTGAATGCGCTGGCGCGCTTCCCTCTCCTCATCCCCGACCCCGTCCTTGTTTCCAGAGCCATCCCCATGCGCTGGCCGATCCTGATCCTGATCGCACTCGTCGTGCTGCTGCAGTACCCGCTCTGGCTGGGGAAAGGCGGCTGGCTGCGCGTGTGGGAGGTCGACCGTCAGCTGCAAGCGCAGCGCGAGGAGAACCTGCGCCTCGAGCAGCGCAATGCCAGCCTCGCGGCCGAGGTCAATGACCTCAAGTCGGGCAACGAGGCGGTCGAGGAGCGCGCACGCTTCGAACTCGGCCTCACCAAGACCGGCGAGATCTACGTGCAGATTCCGCAACGCTGAGCGGAGAGGTGGGCGGCGAGTGCCGGTGCGCTTGGGGCGGTGTGGGGAGATCGTTCAAAAGGTTCGCGGCTTCCGCCGCTCCTACAGTCGCGGTGTCTTCTGTAGGAGCGGCGGAAGCCGCGAACCTTTTCACCGTTCCGAGGGTTCAGTTGCTTGCCAGCAAGGTGCGCGCACCGTCGATGCGCTGCGCGAAATAGCGGTTGTCCAGGCGTTCGACCCGCACGCGGCCGCGGCTGTTGGGCGCGTGTACGAAACGCCCGTCGCCGATGTAGATCCCCATGTGGGAATGGCGCCGCTTCAGCGTGTTGAAGAACACGAGGTCGCCGGGTTTGAGGTCGTCGACCACGATCGGTCGTGTGCGGTCAGCGATCTGCGCGGCGTTGTGCGGCAGGCGACGGCCGCTGATGTTTTCGACGATGTAGGCCACCATGCCGCTGCAGTCGAGTCCGGCATCCGGGTTGCGTCCGCCGAAGCGGTAGCCGGTGTCGAGCAGGCCGAGTGCGAACAGCACCATTTCCTGCGTCTGGTGCTCGCCGTCGAGTGCGAAATAGTCGCCTGCTTGCGGTGTCGGATGAGCGCCTGCAGGGGGCGTGCTCGTGACCGGCGCCGTGCTGCAAGCGCCGAGCAGCAGCGCGGTCGCTGCCGCACAGACGAGCAGCAAGCCGGGGACCAAGCGCGGGCGCAAAGATGCGCACGCGCGCGCCGGCTCGGTGATGCAGGAATACGGCGAAGCTTGAGTCGTCATGGCGCGAGCGGGTCCACGTCGCGATCGATCGGAGTACCGCGGTCGCGCGGAGTATCTCAGGCCTGCGCCAGCCGTGCAAGGCTTCCAGTCGAATCAGTGGCTTGCACGGGTTTTGGAGAAACAGGATGAGGACGCGGGCGAGTGCGCGCCGGCGCTGCTCAGTCCACCAGTTCGATGCGCCCGCTCACCTGCACCGCGATCCGGCTTTCGCCGCCTTCCAGCGGTGCGGGTGCGGCCTCGGCGGCCATCACGGCGGCGCGCATGCGCGGCATCGGCGGTGGCTGCAGGCCGTGGTCACCGACCGCGAGGTGGGCGATGCGGTAGCGCCGGCCGAGCGTGTCGGCGATCAGCTTGGCGCGTGCTTCGAAGGCATGCAGTGCGCCGACGGTGGCCTCGGCGAGCGCCTTCCTGCGCGCCTCCGGGGCGGGTTCCATGCTCACCTGGGCAAGCGCCAGGCTCGTCTGCAACTTGCCCACCAGTTCGGAGATGGCGCCCGCGTCGGTGCTTTCGAGGCGGATCTCGGAACGCATCCGCCAGGCCTCGATACGGCCATGATCGTCCTTGGCATGGACCGGCCAGGTCGACACGTTGCCGGTCTGTGCCTTCACTGCGGGTTCGGCGCGCGCGGTCTCGAGTGCGGCGGCAATGTCACGGTTGACCTCGCGCGCCACCGTGGCCGCGCTGGGTCCGCCGCGTTCGGCGTACAGCACCGCGATCGCAAGGTTGTTGGGGGCTGCCGCGGACGCCTCGGCGGTCAGCTCGACGGTGGGCAGCGCCGGCCTTGCGCTGGTGTCGGCCGCACCGGCGTTGAGGACGGCGAGGACGGCGAGGGCGCCCAGCCCGGCACGCAGCGCGGTGCGCATCACTCGCCCGCCTTCGCGATCACGCTCGCGGGCTCGAGTGCACACAGGCGGTCGGCATAGAGGCGCGCGTTGTCGACATAGTTGTGCGCATTGACCACCAGGTTCTCGACCTCGGTGTCGCTCAGCGTGCGGATCACGCGGCCGGGCGAGCCGACCACCAGCGAGCGGTCGGGAATGTTCTTGCCTTCGGGGATCAGGGTGTTGGCACCGATGATGCACTGCTTGCCGACCACCGCGTTGTTGAGGATCACCGCGTTGATGCCGATCAGGCTGCCGTCGCCGATCGTGCAGCCGTGCAGCATCGCCATGTGGCCGACGGTGACGTGCTTGCCGATGGTCAGCGGGATGCCGTCGTCGTTGTGGAGAACCGAGCCGTCCTGGATGTTGGTGTCGTCGCCGATCGTGATCGGGTCGTTGTCGCCGCGCACGACGACGTTGTACCAGATGCTCACGTTGCGGCCCGCGGTGACCGATCCGATGACCGTCGCGTTGTGGGCGATCCAGCTTCCTTCGCCGAAGCTCGGCCTGCGCTCGCCCAGGGCGTAGATGCTCATTGTCGTTCTCGCTGTCGATGTCTCGTGCCGATGCTGCGCAGCGGCAGGGGGGGACGCATCATAGCAAGCGTCCCGCGCCCTGCAAACAGCGCGCAGCGGGGGAATGTCGCTGATCCGTCGGGGTTTTCCCGCGGATGACGGGGGCGCGGCGGGGTTACGGGGCGAGGCGCGCGGGTGTTAACATGCGCGCGCCTATCTGGAACCCCTCATGCTCAGCTACCGCCACGCCTTCCACGCCGGCAATCACGCCGACGTTCTCAAGCACCTCGTTCTGCTCGAACTGCTCGACTATTACAACCGCAAGGACAAGCCCTGGCTCTACATCGACACCCACGCGGGCGGTGGCTGCTATGCGCTCGACAGCGAGCAGGCCGACAAGACCGCCGAGGCGGTGGATGGGATCGGAAGGCTGTGGGCGCGCGACGACCTGCCGCCGGCGGTGGCAAACTACATCGGCGCGGTGCGCCAGTTCAATCCGCATGGCAAGCTGCTGTTCTACCCAGGTTCGCCCGCACTCGCGATGACGCGCGCACGTGCGCAGGACCGCTTGCGACTGTTCGAGCTCCATCCCGCCGATTTCGAGTCCCTGCAACGCACCTTCACCACCGAGCAGGCTCGCGTTCAGGTGCGCCGTAGCGATGGTTTCGCCGCGCTCAAGGCCTTGTTGCCGCCACCGACGCGGCGTGCGGTGGTGCTCATCGATCCGCCCTACGAGGTCAAGGACGACTATCGTCGCGTGGTCGACACGGTGCGCGATGCGATGCGGCGCTTTCCCACCGGCACCTTCGTGGTCTGGTATCCGATGCTCGCGCGTCCCGAGGCGCGCGCGCTGCCCGAGCGGCTTGCCGGGCTGGAGGCGGGCAACTGGCTGGATGTACGCCTTGCGGTGCGTGACGCGCCGCGCGATGGGCTGGGGATGTTCGGGAGCGGGCTGTATGTGATCAATCCGCCCTGGGTGCTGCCGCAGCGTCTCGAAGCGGCGCTGCCGTGGCTGGTGAAGCAGCTGGGCGCCGACGCCGGTGCCGGGTTCGACATGGAACATCACATCGAATGAGCGTCGATCCGCCCGCCATCGATGCGCTGATCGCGTTGCGCGATGCGATGCGCGACTTTGCCGCCGAGCGTGAGTGGGAAGTGTTCCACACGCCCAAGAACCTCGCCATGGCGCTCGCCGGCGAAGCGGGCGAGGTCATCGAGCACTTCCAGTGGCTCACTGCCGAGCAATCCGCAGCGCTGCCGCCCGATACCCGCGAGGAGGTCGCGTTCGAGCTCGCAGACGTGCTGCTATACCTGGTCCGCCTCGCCGACGTGCTCGATATCGACCTCGCCGACGCCGCACGCCGCAAGATCGCCCTCAATGCGCAGCGCTACCCGGTCGAGCGCGCGCGCGGCCGCGCGGTCAAGCACGACCGGCTCTAGCGCAGGAGGGGTGTCGGAGGCAGGTCAAGGGTTCGCGGCTTCCGCCGCTCCCACAGGCGCTCACCCGCGGTGTAGGAGCGCCGGCAGGCGCGAACAGGGCGGGTGAAATTGGCACGCGCTCGCTCGAGTGCGGTCTTCACGGTTTGTGCCGCTGTGGTTCGCGGCTGCCGCCGCTCCTACAGGGCGCTCGCCCGTGGTGTGGGAGCGCCGGAAGGCGCGAACAGGGCGCCGCCGATCCCCCGTGTGCACCGTGGTGCGGTTTTCCGTGCTGGCACGTTGGGGTGCAGCAAAATTTCTGAAACAATACTGTCTTTCGCTTCAAACGGATTCCCATCGTGGACTTGCAGCACATCAGCGACATCGAACGAGCCGCACACCAGGGCCGAGGCGAGGTGTTCCGCCTTGGCATGGGGGTGTTGTTCATCGTCGGGGTCATGTTCTATTCGGCGCTAAGGGGCACGGGCGAGGGCAGCCTGACCCTGGTGATGGCTGCCATGATCGGCGGCTACATGGCAATGAACATCGGCGCCAACGATGTCGCCAACAACGTCGGTCCGGCGGTCGGCTCGAAGGCGCTGACGCTCGCCGGGGCGCTGGTGATCGCGGCGATCTTCGAAGCGGCGGGAGCGCTGATCGCCGGCGGCGAGGTGGTCGGCACCATCCGCAGCGGCATCATCGATCCCGATCTGATCCAGGACTCCGACACCTTCGTTTGGATCATGCTCGCCGCGCTGCTCGCCGGCGCCTTGTGGCTGAACCTGGCGACTGCCGTCGGTGCGCCGGTGTCGACCACGCACTCGATCGTCGGCGCCGTGCTCGGCGCCGGCATGGCGGCGGCCGGTCCCTCGATCGTCGATTGGTCGACGATGGGCGAGATCGTGGCCAGCTGGGTGATTTCGCCGCTGCTCGGCGGCGTGTTCGCGGCCGCCTTCCTGTACCTGGTCAAGCGCAGCATCACCTACCAGGTGGACATGGCCGAGGCGGCGCGGCGCACGGTGCCGCTGCTCGTTGGCCTGATGGCGTGGACCTTCTCCACCTACCTGATCCTCAAGGGCCTCAATCGCGTATGGACGGTCGGCTTCGGCTTGGCGGTGGTGTACGGCCTGATGATCGGCGGGGCGGTTTTCGTGATGGTGCGCCGCGTGCTGAGCAACAGGAAGGGCATCGTCGCCAACACCAAGGCGAGCGTAAACCGGCTGTTCACGGTGCCGCTGATTTTCGCCGCCGCACTGCTCAGCTTCGCGCACGGCTCCAATGACGTCGCCAACGCCGTCGGCCCGCTCGCGGCGATCGTCGATGTGGTGACTTCCGGTGGCGTGGTGCACAAGGCGGCGCCGATCCCGACCTGGGTGATGATGGTCGGCGCGATCGGCATTTCGCTCGGGCTGGCGCTGTTCGGCCCCAAGGTCATCCGCACGGTGGGCTCGGAGATCACCGAGCTTGACCAGATGCGCGCCTACTGCATCGCGATGGCCGCCACCATCACCGTGATCGTCGCCAGCCAGTTCGGTCTGCCGGTGAGCTCGACCCACATCGCGGTGGGCGGGGTGTTCGGCGTCGGTTTCCTGCGCGAGTACCTCAAGAGCAATTACGATCGCATGGTGGCAGAGATCAAGGCCCACCACCCCGAGGGCGATCTGGCTGCGATCGAGGTCTTCATCCAGCGTTTCGAGAAAGCCTCGATCGAGGAAAAGGGGCAGATGCTGGCGGACCTGAAGGAGCGCTCGAAGAATGCGGACGATCCTGCCC
>JAKLLJ010000210.1 GCA_023150215.1 Thauera sp.
CGTGAGCGTCGCCTCGGCATCGATGCGCGCCTTGCCGACGTCGATGCCGAGACGCACGCTCTGGTGGCGAGCATCGGCCTCGGCATCGACGCGGCCGGCGACGACCTGGCTCGGCAAGCGGCCATCAAGCGCACGCGTGTCGATGGCCGCGAGCTCGAGCGCGGCGACGACCTTGCCGAATCCGGCCTCGACCTCGGCCGCCGCAGGCGCATCGGAGGTGCCCGCACCTGACGCGCTCGCCTCCGCCACGGCCGGCGGCTGCCAAGCCAGCCGGCCACCGATCCTCCCGCCACCGGCGAGGCGGATGTCGAGCGCGTCGAATGCGATCTGCGTGCGCTGCCAGTCGAACTGTCCGGCCAGCGTCTCGAGCGGAATGCCGCCGGCGTCCACCGCCGCCGGGTGCGCGTTGGCAAGGCGGATCGGACCGGCGAGCAGGCCGCCGGCGGCCGGGACGGCGAGTTCGGCGTCCACGCTCAGTGCTGCCGCAGGCGCCCCTGCGGCGAAGACGGCGGGATCGACGTCGCTGGCGTGCACCACGACGCGGCGCAGCGGATCAGCGGCGAAGCTCTCGACCTCGGCCTCGATGCGCAGCAGCGCCGCGCGGGAACGCGCCTCGGCGCGCAGACGCGGCGTGAGCAAGGTGTCGCCGAGGGTGGCCTGCAACGCCAGCGGATGGGTTTCGAGCACACCCTCGAAAGCGGCCTCGCCGTCGAGCACGAAGGGCGACACGCCATCGAGCGAGAGCGCGAGCCGGGCACGGCCTTGCGGCAGATCGACGGTGAGGCTCTCCAGCCGATGGTGGCGCCCGTCACTGGAGAACGCCGCCTCCAGGCGCGAGAACACCGTGCCTTGTTCCGCAGCCACTTCGGTCGCGGCTTCGACGGCGCGCCCCGGATCGGCCGCGACGTCGGCGGCGCGGTCGAGCACCTCGGCAGCTTGGCCTGCAGCCTCGTCCACCGCAGCGGCCGGCCCCTCGCCCGGGGGTTCGATCGCCACGCCTGCAGGCGGCAGCTCGCGCATCACGAACACGCCCACCGCCAGCCGCGGCAAGGCGATCGATACCGGCAGTTCGAGCGCAAGCGGTGGCGTGAGCGCCGCCGCAGGCTCGTCCTCGGCGACGACCTGGGCGAGCGCGATCCGGTCGGCGGTGAGGTGCTCGATCTGCAGCCGGCGTTGCAGCAGTGCCGCGGGAGTCCAGGCCAGCGAAAGCGCGCGCAGCTCGAGCATCAGTGCGGGCGAGCGCCAGGTGATGCGGTCCGCATCGAGGCGGCCGAGCAGCCGGCCGCGCGCGCCCTCGACCTGCAGCGCACCGGCCGTGGCACGGCCGGCAAGCGCCACCGCCGCCTCCAGCCCGGACTGCGTACCGGCCAGCCAGGCGCCGCCGCCGAGCAGCGCCGCCAGCGGCAGCGCGACGCCCCAGCCGAGCACGCGTGCGAGCCAGCGCCGGCGCGGGGCCGGCGGGTCGCTACGATCGTCGGGCGCGGGGGCAGTGTGCGGCGCGCTCATGCCGTGGAGCTCAGGCCCCGAACAAGGCCTGCAGCTCGGCTCCCGGATGAGGTGCCCGCATGAAGGCCTCGCCGACAAGGAAGGTGTGGACCGCGCTGGCCTGCATCAGGGCCACGTCCTGCGGCTTGAGGATGCCGGACTCGGTGATCACGATGCGCCCGGCGGCGCCGCTGGCGATGCGCGGCAGCAGCCCGAGCGTGGTCTGCAGCGAGACCTCGAAGGTGCGCAGGTTGCGGTTGTTGATGCCGATCAGCGGCGTCTGCAGCTGCAGTGCGCGCTCGAGCTCGTCGCCATCATGGACCTCGACCAGCACCGCCATGCCGAGCTCGCTGGCGAGCTGCTCCATGTCGCGCATCTGCGCCAGCTCCAGGCAGGCGGCGATCAGCAGGATGGCATCCGCCCCCATCGCGCGCGCCTCGAACACCTGGTAGGGGTCGACCATGAAGTCCTTGCGCAGCACCGGCAGGTGGCAGGCTCGGCGCGCCGCCTGCAGGTATTCGGGCGCCCCCTGGAAGAACTGGCGGTCGGTGAGCACCGACAGGCAGGCCGCGCCGGCGCGCTCGTAGTCCGCGGCGATCTCGGCGGGATGGAAGTCGGCGCGGATCACCCCCTTCGACGGGCTCGCCTTCTTGATCTCGGCGATCACCGCCGGCCGGTGGGCGGCATGCTTGTTGCGGATCGCACCGACGAAATCACGCGTCGGCGCTTGCGCCTCGGCATCGGCGCGCAGCAGGCATTGCGGGCGCGCGGCGGAGGCCGCGGCGACTTCCTCGACCTTGACCGCGCAGATCTTGCGCAGGATGTCGCTCATCGACCGCTCCGGAATTGCTGGGTGAAGCGCACGAACTCGTCGAGCCGGGCACGCGCGGCGCCGCTCGCGATGAGCTCGCGCGCGCGCATGATGCCGGCGCCGATGGTATCGACCAGATTGGCCGTATACAGCGCCACACCGGCGTTGAAGATCACGATCTCGCGCGCCGGCCCAGGCTGGTTGTCGAGCACGCCGAGCAGCATCGCGCGCGACTCGGCAGCGTCCTCGACGCGCAGGTTGCGGCTGCCCGCCATGGCAAGGCCGAAGTCCTCGGGGTGGATCTCGTACTCGGTGACGGTGTTGTCCTTGAGCTCGCCCACCAGGGTGGCGCCGCCGAGGCTGACCTCGTCCATGCCGTCCAGGCCATGCACCACCAGCACGTGGTTGGCACCGAGGCGCTGCATCACGCGCGCCTGGATGCCGACCAGATCGGGGTGGAACACGCCCATCAGGGTGTTGGGCGCGCCGGCCGGGTTGGTGAGCGGGCCGAGGATGTTGAAGATCGTGCGCACGCCCATCTCGCGCCGCACCGGGGCGACGTTCTTCATCGCGCTGTGGTGGGCCGGGGCGTACATGAAGCCGATGCCGGTGGCCTCGATGCACTCGGCGACCTGCTGCGGGGTGAGATCGAGGTTGACGCCGAGTGCCTCGATCACGTCGGCTGCACCCGACTTCGACGACACCCCGCGCCCGCCATGCTTGGCCACGCGCGCCCCGGCGGCGGCGGCGACGAAGATCGTGGTGGTGGAGATGTTGAAGGTGTTGGCGCCGTCACCGCCGGTACCCACCACATCGAGGAAGTGGTCGTGCGGCGGCTCGACCACGACCTTGGTCGACATCTCGCGCATGACCGTGGCGGCTGCGGTGATCTCGCTGATGGTCTCCTTCTTGACGCGCAGGCCGGTGAGGATGGCGGCGGTCATCACCGGAGAGACCTCGCCGGCCATGATCTGGCGCATCAGCGACAGCATTTCGTCATAGAAGATCTCGCGGTGCTCGATCGTGCGTTGCAAGGCTTGCTGGGCGGTAATCGTGGTCATGGGGCTCTCGCAGCGTTCGTTTCAGGCGGCCGCCGGCTGGCTGGCGCCGCGGTCGAGGAAGTTCTTCAGCAGCGCGTGGCCGCACTCGGTGAGGATGGACTCGGGGTGGAACTGCACGCCCTCGACGTCGAGCGTGCGGTGGCGCACGCCCATGATCTCGCCGTCCTCGGTCCACGCCGTCACTTCCAGACAGTCGGGCAGGCTGGAACGTTCGATCGCCAGCGAATGGTAGCGCGTGCAGGTGAGCGGGTCGGGCAGGCCGCGGAACACGCCCGCATCGAGGTGATGCACCGGCGAGGTCTTGCCGTGCATGAGCTGCTTCGCATGCACGATGCGCCCGCCGAAGGCCTCGCCGATGCTCTGGTGGCCGAGGCAGACGCCGAGGATGGGCAGCTTGCCGGCGAAGGCCTTGATCGCCGCCACCGAGATGCCGGCCTGCGCCGGCGAGCACGGCCCGGGCGAGATGACGAGCTGTTCGGGGGCGAGGCGCCCGATCTGCTCGAGGGTGATTTCGTCGTTGCGGAACACCTTCACCTTGGCACCGAGCTCGCCGAAGTACTGCACGAGGTTGTAGGTGAAGCTGTCGTAGTTGTCGATCATCAGCAGCATGGTCATTCCCTTCGCGAAGGCCGGCCAAGGTGGGATGGGGCGGCTTCGCCAGCAAATACATGGGGCGGCGCTCGCGGTGCGGCGCAGCGAGCAGGACAAGGCGCGGCCAAGCCGCGCCGGAGCGCTCAGGCCCGGGTGTCCAGCCCGCCTTCGGCCATCTCGGCGGCGCGCAGCATGGCGCGCGCCTTGCTTTGCGTTTCCTGCCATTCGGCGTCGGGGTCGGAATCGGCGACGATGCCGGCGCCGGCCTGGACGTGGATCTGGCCGTCCTTGACCACCGCGGTACGGATCGCGATCGCGAGGTCCATGTCGCCGTGAAAGCCCAGGTAACCGACCGACCCTGCGTAGATGCCCCGCTTGACCGGTTCGAGTTCGTCGATGATCTCCATCGCGCGCACCTTGGGCGCACCCGACACGGTGCCCGCCGGAAAGGTGGCGCGCAGCACGGCGAGTGCGTCGAGCCCGTCCTTGAGCTTGCCCTCGACGTTGGAGACGATGTGCATCACATGCGAGTAACGCTCGATGGTGAAGCGCTCGGTGACCTTGACCGTGCCGATCTCCGACACCCGGCCGGCGTCGTTGCGACCGAGGTCGAGCAGTTGCACGTGCTCGGCGATCTCCTTCTGGTCGGCGAGCAGTTCCTGCTCGAGGGCGAGGTCTTCGGCCGGCGTGGCACCGCGCTTGCGGGTTCCGGCGATCGGACGCACGGTGACGACGTCGTCCTCGAGACGGGTCAGGATCTCGGGCGAGGCGCCGACGAGATGGAAGTCCTCGAAGTTGAAATAGAACATGTAGGGCGAGGGGTTGAGCGAGCGGATGGCGCGGTACAGCGCCATCGGGCTGGCGGCGTAGGGCTTGCTCATGCGCTGCGACAGCACGACCTGCATGAGGTCGCCATCGACGATGTACTGCTTGGCGCGGCGCACCGCGTCCTTGAAGGCGCCCTCGCCGAAGCTCGACACCGGCGGCGCGGATTCGGCGCAGGTCTCCTCCGGGATCTGCACCGGTGCGCGCAGGCGCGCGAGCAACTCGCGCAGGCGCTTCTGCGCACGCTTCCAGGCGCCTGGCACCTCGGGCTCGGCATACACGACCAGGGTCAGCTTGCCGCTGAGGTTGTCGACGATGGCGACCTCTTCGGAGAGCAGCAGCAGGATATCGGGGGTGCCAACCGTGTCGGGCTTCTCGGTCTTCGACAGGCGGGGCTCGATGTAGCGCACGGTGTCGTAGCCGAAGCAGCCGACCAGGCCGCCGGCAAAGCGCGGCAGGTGCTCGCGCGGCGGCACCTTGATGCGGTTCATGAACTCGGCGACGAAGTTGAGCGGGTCGCCGTAATCACGGCGCTCGACCAGGCGGTTGCCGGTGAGCAGCAACGCCGAGCGGCCATAGACCTCGATGCGCGTCGGCGACGACAGGCCGATGAAGGAATAGCGACCGAAGCGCTCGCCGCCCTGCACCGACTCGAGCAGGTAGGTGTAGGACTCGTTGGCGAGCTTCAGGTAGATGGAGAGCGGGGTGTCGAGATCGGCGAAGGTCTCGAGGGTGAGCGGAATGCGGTTGTAGCCCTCGGCGGCGAGGGCGTTGAATTCGTGTTCGAGCATGAAGACTCCACGTGCAGCGGTTGAATCGGAGCGGCTGGCGGAAAGCGGGCAGGGAAAGGCGGGTGCGCGCTCGGCGCAGCCCGGACCCCGCAAAGGGAAATCGCGTTCAGTGGCCCAAAGGCCAACGCCAACCGCCGTGCCAGCCCGGCTGGACGGAGGAGAAGGCGGCGAGGAAGCGATCCCGGGGTGCGCGCATCACGATGTCGATCTGTAGTGGAGGGGGTGGGCGAGGCCGTATCGACGATGCTGGGCGGACTATGCCTTCGCGATATGATCCAGCACCTCAAACGCGTTCGATAGTAGCCCATCGCATTCGATGGTGTCCACCGGCAACCCTTCACTATAACCATAGGTCACGAGCAGCACCGGCATGCCGGCACCTTGGGCGGCAAGTGCGTCGTTGGCCGAATCGCCGATCATCAGCGCCTCGCCTGGCGCCACGCCGAGGCGCTCGCAGGCCAGGCAAACGGTCGCCGGATCGGGCTTCTTGACCGGCAGGGTGTCGCCACTCACCACGGTGTCGAAG
>JAKLLJ010000211.1 GCA_023150215.1 Thauera sp.
CTCGAGGCCTTGCCCCCCGGTCCGGTGACGGTGCTGCTCGCCGACCGCCCGCTCGACGATCCGCACGGCCTGGGCGCACACAAGACCACGCTGCGCACGCGCTATGACGAGGGTATTCGTGCAGCGCAGGCTGCCGGTGCCTTCGACATGCTTTTCTTCGACTCCACCGGGCGCCTGACCGAGGGCGGGCGCAGCAACGTGTTCCTGTACCTCGATGGGCAATGGCGAACCCCGCCTGCTGGCCCCGGAGTGCTGCCCGGAACGATGCGTGGCGCGGTGCTCGCGGATCCGGCATGGGCGGCGCGCGAGATGGAACTGGGTGTGGAGGACTTGCTGCGGGCGCAGCGCATCGTGCTGACCAACGCGCTGCGGGGCGCGGTGGACGCGAGCTTCGACCCCGCGGGCCGCCGGCCGGGCAGGGGCGGTCCCGGGCGTGCCGCCGTTGATCCTGCGCCGCGCCCCGGTGGTGGTGGGGGCGCCGTGGATGAGCGGGCAGGGTGAAGTGCGCCCGCAGGCGTTTGTGGTATCTTGGACTACCGATAAATCCTGCTTCTGGACGGACGCGATCCGCGTCTGTATTGCCGTTTCTGCATGACGCTCATTTCGCTGATCCTGGCGCTGCTGCTCGAGCAGTTGCGTCCGCTCCCGGTGCAGGGTGTGACCCTGCGCATGGTGCGCGGGCTTGCGTCGTCGCTCGCGCGTCGAATCAACGACGGCTCGCAGGCATCCGGACGTATCGCCTGGCTGATGATGATGGCCGCGAGCACGCTTGCTGTCGCGGGGGGCTACTGGCTGCTGTGGGAAATGCAGCCGATCCTTGCCTTCCTGTTCAATGTGCTCGTGCTCTATCTGTGCATGGGTTTTCGCCACGACAGCCACTTTTTTTCCGCGATTCACGTGGCGTTGCGCCTGGGCGAGCATGAGCAGGCGTGCGCCCTGCTCGGGGGGTGGCGGGGTACGCTCCACAACCAGGCTTCACCGAGCGAAGTGGCGCGGCTGGCGATCGAACAAGGCTTGGTGGCATCCCATCGCAGCCTGTTCGGCGTGGTGTTCTGGTTCGTCCTGCTGCCCGGACCGAGTGGCGCGGTGATGTATCGCGTCGCCCGGGAGCTGGCGCAGCAGTGGGGCAGCAGGTGCGATCCCGATGCCGCGGCGTTCGGCCGCTTCGCGCAGCGCGCGTGGGAGGCGATCGAGTGGCTGCCGGTGCGCGTGACCGCCTCGGTGTTTTCGATAATGGGCAACTTCGAGGACGCGATATATTGTTGGCGCTCTCAGGCCGTGCTTTGGCCCGAGAAGTCGTCGGCTATACTGATTGCAAGTGGTGGTGGCGCCCTCGGTGTCAGGCTCGGCATGCCGGTGCATGAAGCGGGCACGATCGTCGACCGGCCCGAAATGGGGCTGGGTAGCGAGGCAGGCGTCGAGCACATGCAAAGCACGGTGGGCCTGCTGTGGCGGGCCTTGTTCGTGTGTCTGTTCCTGCTTGCCCTGCTCGCAATCGCGGGTTGGGTCGGGCGGTGATGTATTTATTTCAACAAGGGAGTGGGTTATGGCAAATCGTGAAGTCGTCGTTCTGAGTGCTGTTCGTTCCGCTGTCGGTGGTTTCGGTGGCTCGCTGAAGGACATGGAGCCGTCGGACCTCGGCGCGGTGGTCATCAAGGAGGCGATCGCGCGCGCAGGAGTGGATCCCAGCGCGGTGTCGTTTGCATCCGTCGGCCATTGCATTCCGACCGATTCCCGTTACGCCTACGTGTCGCGCGTCGCCACGATCAATGCTGGCATGTCGATGGATTCCGTCGCCTTCCAGGTCAGCCGTCTGTGCGGCTCGGCGCAGCAGGCCATCGTCAGCTCGGCGCAGGCCATCATGCTGGGTGATGCAGACTTTGCCATCGGTGGCGGCGTCGAAGTGATGTCGCGTGGTGCCTACCTGATGCCTGCGCTGCGCAATGGCGCCCGCATGGGCGACACCAAGGCGATCGACTCGATGGTGGCCGTGCTCACCGACCCGTTCGGCGTCGGCCACATGGGCATCACCGCCGAGAACCTTTGCACCAAGCACGGCATCACCCGCGAAGAGCAGGACGCCTTTGCGCTCGAGTCGCAGAAGCGCGCTGCCGCAGCGATCGCCGAGGGGCGCTTCAAGGACCAGATCGTGCCGATCACCTTCGAGACCCGCAAGGGCACCGTGGTGTTCGACACCGATGAGCATCCGCGCATGACCACCATGGAAGCGCTGGGCAAGATGAAGCCGGCCTTCAAGAAGGACGGTTCGGTCACCGCCGGCAACGCGTCGGGCATCAATGACGCCGCCGCCTTCCTGGTGCTGGCCGACGCGGCCAAGGCCGTTGCCGGTGGTCACAAGCCGATCGCCCGCCTGGTGTCGTACGCGATCGCCGGTGTGCCCAACGACGTGATGGGCGAAGGCCCGATCCCCGCCACCAAGCTCGCACTGCAGCGCGCCGGCCTGAAGCTGGACCAGATCGATGTGATCGAGTCCAACGAAGCCTTCGCTGCGCAGTCGATCACGGTGAACCGCGGCCTTGGTCTCGATACCGCCAAGGTCAACCCCAACGGTGGCGCCATTTCCCTGGGCCACCCGGTGGGCGCGACCGGCTCGGTGATCATCACCAAGCTGCTGCACGAGCTGATCCGCGTGAATGGCCGTTACGGCGTGGCCACCATGTGCATCGGCGGCGGCCAGGGCATCACCACGGTGTGGGAACGCGTGTAAGCGCAGTCCTCGCCAAATGAAAACCCGCGCGGCCGTGAGGCTGGCGCGGGTTTTTTTGTGCGTGGGGCTCTCGTGCGCGGGGTTCGCGGCTGCCGCCGCTCCTACAGGGGCCGGGCGCGCAGTGGTTTTGGTAGGAGCGCCGGAAGGCGCGAACATCGGCTTACTCTGCGTCCTTCTCCAGCTTGATCGACGCCGAGTTGATGCAGTAGCGCAGGCCAGTGGGAGGAGGGCCGTCCTCGAAGACGTGGCCGAGGTGGGCGCCGCACTGGTGGCAGAGGACCTCGGTGCGGACCATGAAGTGGCTGCGGTCGGTCTCGCTGTCGACGTTGTCCGGTTCGGCGGCGATCCAGAAGCTCGGCCAGCCGCAGCCGGCGTCGAACTTGTGCTCGGAGTGAAACAGGGCCGCGCCGCAGCAGACGCAGTTGTAGGCGCCCTTGTCCCACGCATCCCAGTACTCGCCGGTAAAGGCACGCTCGGTGCCCTTTTGCCGCGTGACGCGGTACTGCAGCTCGGTGAGCTGGTTTCGCCACTCGGCGTCGGGCTTGTCGATTGCGCGGCTCATGCAGGGACTCCTTGGCTGTGGTCGCCGGATCGGAAAGCGCGCGACGGCTTGGTCGCGGACGCTCAGTGCAGATGGCGCGGCGTCTGCACGCCCTGTTCCTCGGGCATTTCGGCGTGCACCACCTCGCCCTCGGGCGATGGGTAGAGCGGGGCGCTGCAGTCGTCGCAGTATTCGAGCGGGTAATGGTGCTCGATCACGATGATGTCGGTAAGACCGGATTCACGCAGGACGGTTTCGATCTGCGCCACGCAGTCGGTGGTTTCGTCCTCGGCGCCGAGCAAGGGCCACACCACGCCATGCAGCACGGCATCGCTGCCGCGTGCGGCGAAGCCGATGCGGTATTCCTCCAGGCTGCGCTCCCAGAACGGCGCGATGACTGCGCGCAGATTGGCCGCGGGGGTCTCGAGCGTGGTGGCGAGGTAGGCCACAGAGGCGCGCACCGAGTAGGGGCGGCTGTCCTTGTCGGCAGCACGGCTGGCCGCGAAATAGGCGTCGGGCAGGACGAGGTCGACGGCACAACCGGGCAGCAGCGGCGCCAGGCAGGCGCCGCCCTGGGAGCGCCACTGCTCGAGCGCGCCGTCGCGGGTGGCGTCGGCTTCCTGCCAGCGGAATAGGGCGGCGCCGCGCGGCACCGCCACGGCGGCGAGCAGGTAGCGCGTGTCGGAAAGAAACTGTGCGGTCTCCGGCATGCCGTCGGTGTCGATGTGGAGGTCCTGATTGTCCGCGGCCGTGGCACAGATCACCTTGGCGAATTCGGCGGTGGCGCAGTAGCCCTGTGGCAGCTGGTCGGGGCTGAACAGGAAGTCGGCGACCGCCAGGTGCGCGCCCTTCGCGAGCACGTGCGCCTGCAGGTGCACGCGCAGGTTGGCGAGGACCGCGGGGGGCACGGTGGTGGCAGGGATGCGGTAACGAGACCAGGCCAGCACCGGCGCGGCGATGAGCACTACGTCGTGTTCGGGCATCGCCCCGGCGGCGCATTCGGCGCGCGATTCGATGTTGTCGGCGAGTTCGTCGTAGGCGCGCGGGTCGGCGCTGTACAGGTGATCGAGCGCCGCGTTCAGCAATTCTTCGTCGTTGTCCACCAGGGTCTCGTCGATCAGGCTCGAAATCCGTGCTTCCCAATAGCGGTCTTCGATACGGCTGCCCGACTGGGCGAGGCCGCCGGCGAGCCAGACGAGTTGTTCAGCAGGCGTCAGAAACCGGGCCGGTCGACGCGGATGGTCTGCAGGATGGTGGCGGAGATTTCCTCGATCGATTTCGTGGTGGAGTCGAGGCAGCGGATGTTCTCGCGCCGCATCAGCTTGTGCGCTGCGTCGATCTCGTAGCGGCAGTTCTCGAGCGAGGCGTAACGGCTGTTGGGACGGCGTTCCTGGCGGATCTGCGACAGCCGTTCGGGCGCGATCGTGAGCCCGAACAGCTTGGTGCGGTACTTGTGCAGCTCGCCCGGCAGCTTGTTGCGCTCGAAGTCTTCGGGGATCAGGGGGTAGTTGGCGGCCTTGACGCCGAACTGCATGGCAAGGTAGAGGCTGGTGGGTGTCTTGCCGGAGCGCGACACGCCGACCAGGATCACATCGGCCTCGGCCAGCTCGCCGTCGCTCGAGATACCGTCATCGTGGGCCATGGCGAAGTTGATCGCCTCGATGCGGTGCTTGTAGTTGAGACTGTCGGCGATGCCGTGGAAGCGGCCGACCGCGTGTGTGGAGCGCTGGCCGAGTTCGGCCTCGAGCGGGCCGATGAAGCGTTCGAACAGGTCGAGGAACAGCGCGTCGGATTTGTGCAGCGCATCAACGGTGGCCTGATTGACCAGCGTGCTGAACACGATCGGGCGCACCCCGTCGGCGAGCGCGGCATCGCGGATCTGCGCTGCGCAGTCGATCGCCTTGTCGATGTCGTCGACGAAGGGCGCACGGATCTGCCGGAAGCGCGCCTCGGGAAACTGTGCAAGCAGGCTGTGGCCAAGGGTTTCTGCGGTGATGCCGGTGCCGTCGGAGACGAAAAAGACGGTGCGGCGGGCGTTGTCGTTCATGATCGCTGACCTTGCAGCCCGGACGAGCGGGCGGGCGGGGTGAATATTGGGGCAAACCCTGTGATGCGGCACAGCATGAAACACCGTAAACTGCGACCTCCGGTATTTTGCTTTCTCTCCAACATTTGCGGAAGCCACTCATGACACGCTACGTGATCCCCTTCAACGAACTGCGCATGTCCGACGTCGAAATGGTGGGCGGCAAGAACGCCTCGCTCGGCGAGATGATCAGCCAGTTGCCCTCCAGCGTACGTGTCCCGGGTGGTTTCGCGACCACGGCAGAGGCCTATCGCGAGTTCCTCGCCCACAACGGCCTGGCTGACCGCATCAACGCCGCGCTTGACGCGCTCGACGTCGATGACGTCGATGCACTGGCGAAGACCGGTGCGCAGATTCGCCAGTGGATCATCGAGCTGCCCTTCCCGGCCAGGCTCGAGACCGAGATCAAGGCCGCCTACGAGGCCATCACCGCCGAAGGCGAAGGCAGCTTCGCGGTGCGCTCGTCCGCGACCGCCGAAGACCTCCCGGACGCCTCTTTCGCCGGCCAGCAGGAAACCTTCCTCAACATCCACGGCTACGAGAACATCCTGCACGCGATGAAGGAAGTGTTCGCATCGCTGTACAACGACCGTGCGATCGCCTATCGCGTGCACAAGAACTTCGCCCACGCCGACGTGGCGCTGTCGGCCGGCGTGCAG
>JAKLLJ010000212.1 GCA_023150215.1 Thauera sp.
ACGGCACTGGCGACGGTGAAAGCGACGGTGACGGCGACGGTAAAGGCGACGGTGCGATGCCGGAATTCGCGGCTTCCGCCGCTCCTACAGGCGCGCTAGGGACGGTTGGCGACCCAGATGCCGCTGCCGACCAGGAACAGCGCGGCGAACACCGCAGGCGTCAGCGTTTCGCCGAGCAGCAGTCCGCCGGCGAGCACGCCCATCACCGGGGTCAGGAAGGAAAACGAGGACAGCCGCGTGGCCGGATACTCGCGCACCAGCCAGAACCAGGCGAGATAGGACACGCCGGCGACGATCACCGCCTGGAAGAGCAGGTTCGCCCACACCATGGCCGTGGGCGCAAAGACGCCCGGCTCGCCGAGCGCGAGCGACAGCGGCGGCAGCAGCAGCGCCGACACCCCGAGCTGGTAGAGCAGTGTCTTCTCGACCGCGCCGCGGTTGAGCACACTCGCCTTCACCGTCAGGGTGGTCGCTGCCCACAGCACCGCGGCGCCGAGCAACATCAGGTCGCCGATCCAGGCACCGGCCGCCGGCACGAACAGGTTCTCGCCAAAGAGGGCGAGCACGCCGACGAAGGCGAGCGCCATCCCGGTCCACTGCTTGCGCCGCATGTGTTCCTGCGGCAGCAGCCGGACCGCCCCTAGGGCGACGAAAAAGGGCGCGGTGTACAGGAAGATCACCCCGCGCGAAGCTGTGGTGTACTGCAGGCCGGTGAAAATAAGCGCGAACTCGCCCGCGAACAAGGCGCCGGCGAGCAGGCCGGGCAGCAGGCTGTGGTCGCGCCGGAACAGCTTCACACCGCGCGCAAGCGCCCAACCCACGACGATCACGGTGGCGCCGATCGAGCGCAATCCGGCCTGCCACACCGGCGAGATGCCTGCGCTGGCAAGCTTGATGGCGACCTGCTGCAGGCCCCAGATCGTGCACAACACCACCATCAGGCCGATGGCGAAACGGTCGAGCTCGGTCTTGTGCATGTCAGCGGGGCGCGCCCTGGTGCAGGGCGGCAAGACCGCTCATCGAGCGTCGTTGCCAGGAGCAGGGGCGGAGGCCGCGACGCCGGCATCCGGCTCCTGCGCCACGCCCTCGGCGCGCCGCACGATGTCGTCAGCCGCCGCCTCGGGCGCAGGGCTTGCTGCAGGCTCCACCGCGCCCGCTGCAGCGTCGTCGGCGAGCGCTCCGCCTTCGCCTGCGCTGGCCGTCGTGGCCACCGCCATGGCAGGCTCGACCGCCGCCACCGTTACCGGTGCCGCTGCGGATGTTTCGGCGGCGGCCACGGCAGCGCCCGCGAGCAGCGCGCCCGCAGCAGGCACGGCTGCAGCGGGACGACCGACCAGCAGCGCATCCACGCGCTGCTGGAAGCGATCACGCCCGGTCCCGGTGGCGAGCTTGTCGTAGCCCGCGGACAGGTGCTCGAACAACTCCCTGTAGGAGCCGGCCATCGACACGAACAGCGTGGCAGTCTTGTCGATGTGGGTCTCGACGTCCTTGCGATAGTCGTCCACCTCGGCACGCTTGCGCGCCAGTTCGGCTTCCAGCTCCTCGATGCGCGCCTTGGTGCCGGCGGTTCCGCGGCCGACGAAGAAAGCGACCACGCCGACGATGACGACGGCAGAAATGGCGAGCAGCCAGGCAGTTTGCGGGGTCATGTCCATTTTGTTTACTCCTCCCTTTTCAATCGACGACCGCCGCCTCGACCGGCGACGGGAACTGCAGGCGCGCGCGCAGCGCGCGGGTGACTTCGACGCGGCCATCCGCAGCCACGCGCAACGCATGTTCGATGCCAAAGCGGCGAATCTGTTCGCGCCAGCCCTCGCCAGCGAGATAGGCGGGCTTGCTCGGCGCGTCCGACAGGGTGCCGGCGTTGGCACGCGGGGTGATCAGCACGGTGAGCGACTGGGTGCCGTGCGCCGGCTGGCCGGTGCGCGGGTCGAGCAGGTGGGCGTAGCGCTCGCCATCGAGCTCGAAGTAGCGCTGGTAGTCACCCGAGGTGCCGATCGCCTCGCCGTCGTAGAGCGGCAGGGTGGCGAGTGGCGCCGGCGCACGCGGGTGCTGGATGCCGATCCGCCACGGCTGGTCGCCCTTGCGGCCGAGCGCCATGACGTTGCCGCCGATGTTGATGAGCGCGTTGACGACGCCCTGTTCGCGCAGGATCGCCGCGGCGCGGTCGAGCGCGTAGCCCTTGGCGTAGCCGCCGAGGTCGAGCTGCACCGCCGGGTTGCGGCTCTCGACCCGGTTGCCTTCGATCACGAGGTCGGCCATCGAGGGGCGCGCGGCGAGCAGGGCCTGCAGCTTGTCGGGGTCGGGGCGCTGCGGCACGAAGGTGTCGGTGTGGAAGCCCCACAGCGCGACCAGGCCGCCGAGCGCGGGGTCGAAGAGGCCGTCGCCGGTGGCGGCGATCGCCTGCGCATCCTTGAGGATCGCGGCCAGCTCTTCGGACACGGTGGCGGCCTCGCCGCGCGCGATCGCAGCGTTGAGCGCGGTGAGCTCGGAGGGTTCCCAGGCGTGGTAAGCGCGATGCAGGCGGTCGAACTCGCGCAGCACTGCGGCGGCGGTACGATCGGCCTCGGCCTGGTTCTCGCCGTACACCGCGACGTCCACCCGGGTGCCGAAGACGTAGGCCTCGTGATGGAAGACCTGGGCGCGCGAACAAGCCGCGAGCAGCAACGCACAGGCGGCGAGCGCGAGGACGCGCAGCACCTCCGCCGCTGCGCGCGGATCGGGGAAGGTGGCGAGAGTCGAGCGCAGGCTCAGCCGCACACCCGCTCCAGCGTGTCGACGACCAGGCCGGCGACGTCGAAGCCCTGCTGCGTGGCGATCTCGACCATGCAGGTGGGGCTGGTGACGTTGATCTCGGTGAGATGGCCGCCGATGAGGTCGAGGCCGACGATCAGCAGCCCGCGCGCCCACACGATGGGCGCGAGGAATTCGGCGATCTCGCGCTCGCGCGCGGTAAGTGGCATCGCCACGCCACTCCCGCCGGCAGCGAGGTTGCCGCGCGTCTCGCCGGCCTTGGGGATGCGCGCCAGCGCAAAGGGCACGACCTCACCGCCGATGATCAGCACGCGCTTGTCGCCGTCGGCGATCTGCGCCAGATAGCGTTGCGCCATGATCGTGCGCGCGCCCTCCTGGGCAAGCGTCTCGACGATCACGTTGCGGTTGGGGTCGTCAGCGCGCACGCGGAAGATCTGGCTGCCGCCCATGCCGTCGAGCGGCTTGAGGATGACATCGCCGAGCTCGTCGATGAAGGCGTGGATGTCGGCGGGGTCGCGCGCCACCAGGGTGGTCGCGGTGAACTGCGGGAATTCGGTGATCGCGATCTTCTCGGAGTGGTCGCGCACCGCGCGCGGGTCGTTGAACACGCGCACGCCGGCCTGCGCCGCGCGCTCGAGCAGCCAGGTCGCGGTGACGTACTCGAAATCGAAGGGCGGATCCTGGCGCATCAGCACCGCATCAAAGGCGGCCAGCGGCAGGGCCTGGGACTCGCCGGCGCGATACCACGCCGCGTCGTCGTCGCAGATCGCAAGCGCCACGCAGCCGGTGCCGATCACCACGCCTTCGCGCCAGGTGAGGCCGGCGCGCTGCAGCGACCACACCTCATGCCCGCGCCGCGCCGCGGCGCGCATCATCGCGATGCTGGAATCCTTGTAGGGCTTGAGGCCCTCGAGCGGGTCGAGGATGAAGAGGAGCTTGAGCTTGCGGGTCATGGTGTGTTCACCGGTCATGTCTCTGGGCCTCGGCGCGATCGCTTCAGGAGCGGCGCAGGGCGCGCGGGCCTGCGGATCGGGCGCAGGTCAGGGGGCAAGGGTTCGCGGCTACCGCCGCTCCTACAGGGGGCGGCAGCGGGGGAGGCTCATGCGGCCAGGGCGCCCTCCTCCTCGGCGGGCGCGGTCTCCTCGATCTCCACCGAGGCCGCCAGCAGCGCCAGGCGCGCGACCACGCCGTAGGCGTAGAAGCGGTTCGGCGGCGCATCCGGCCCCTGGGCGACGTCGGGCAGCGTGCAGCAGGTGTCGAAGGCCAGCGGCTTGAAGTGCATGCCGGGAGCGTTGAGGTTCTCGTCACGGCCGCGCTCGGTGTGCACGCGGTAGAAACCGCCCACAACGTAGTGGTCCATCATGTAGACCACCGGCTCGGCGACGCCGTCCTCCACCGTCTCGAAGGTGTGCACGCCTTCCTGGATGATGACCTCGTGCACCTGCAGGCCCTCCTTGACCACCGCCATCTTGTTGCGCTGGCGGCGGTTGAGGCCAACCACCTCGGAGGCGTCCTTGACCGTCATCACCCCCATGCCGTAGGTGCCGGCGTCGGCCTTGACCACCACGAAGGGCTCGTCGGTGACACCGTACTCCTTGTACTTGGCGCGGATGCGGGTGAGCAGCGAATCGACCTGGGTCGCGAGGCATTCCTCGCCGGTGCGCTCCTGGAAGTTGATCTGGCCGCACACGCCGAACTCGGGGTTGATCCGCCACGGGTCGATGCCGATCGCTGCGGCGAACGCGCGCGCGACGCGGTCGTAGCACTCGGCATGCTTCGACTTGCGGCGCTTGTGCCAGCCAGCGTGCAGCGGCGGGATCAGCCACTGCTCGTCGAGGCCCTTGAGCACCTGCGGGATGCCGGCCGACAGGTCGTTGTTGAGCAGCACTGCGCACGGGTCGAAGTCATCGACGCCGATGCGGCTGCCGCTGCGGCGCAAGGGTTCGAGGGTCAGGGTGGCGCCGTTGGCCAGCTCCAGCACGGTCGGCGCGGTGATGTCGGGCAGCAGGCTGCCGATGCGCACGTCGAGCCCGGTCAGGCGCAGGATCGACACCAGCTTGGCCACGTTCTGCAGGTAGAACTGGTTGCGGGTGTGGTTCTCGGGGATCAGCAGCAGCTTGCTGGCGTCCGGGCAGATACGCTCGATCGCGGCCTGCGCCGCCTGCACGCACAGCGGCATGAAGGCGTCGTTGAGGTTGTTGAAGCCGCCCGGGAACAGGTTGAGATCGACCGGCGCGAGCTTGAAGCCCGAGTTGCGCAGGTCGGTCGAGCCGTAGAAGGGCGGCATGTGGTCCTGCCACTGGTCACGAAACCAGCGCTCGATCTCGGTGGCGTTGTCGAGGAACTGGCGCTCGAGCTCCAGCAGTGGACCGGTGAGTGCGGTGGTGAGATGCGGAACCATGGATGTCTCTCGGGAGGGAGGCGCCGCCCGGCGGGCGGCGGCGAAAGCTTTGGCCGGAATGTTACACCATGGCCAACGCGCACCGTTGCACGCTACACGCGCAACTCACGCAAGCGGCGGCGGTGGGCGGATCGGCAGGCAGCGCTGGTCCTTGACCTCTTCCATGACCACGTAGGTGTGGGTCTGCTTGACACAGGGCAGGCCGGAGATCTGCTCGCCCATCACGCGACGGTATTCGTTGATGTCGCGCGTGCGCACCTTGAGCAGATAATCGAAATCGCCCGCGATCATGTGACAGGACTCGATCTCAGGAATGCGCCGCACGGCGTCGTTGAAGCGGCGCAGGTCATGCTCGGTGGTGCTGGTGAGCAGCACCTGCACCACCACGATGTGACCGGCGCCGACCGCGTCGGGGTCGAGCGCGGCATGGTAGCCGCGGATCACGCCGGCCTTTTCGAGGCGGCGGATGCGCTCGGCGCAGGGCGTCTTGGTCAGCCCTACCCGGCGCGACAGCTCGACGATCGACAGGCGGGCGTCGGCCTGCAGTTCCTGGAGGATCTTCTGGTCGATGCGGTCCATTGCAGCGCAGCAGGCTTTTGGCCTGTCGGATGATCTAAATGGCGCCATTATGGCTTTATAAATAGAAACTTTGGAGCCATTAACTACGGCTTTTAGCGAAAAATTCGGTCGATCCGGCGACCAAGCCGCCGCCCCAACCCTGATCGCCCGTCTGGCCGCCAGGCGTGCATCCCCAGCCCAGGAGCCCCCGACCGTGAGCCCGAACACCCCCGCCAGCGCAGCCCTGCCCGCAACGCCCCGCAGTGATCTGCGCCACGC
>JAKLLJ010000213.1 GCA_023150215.1 Thauera sp.
TGAACGCGCGAGGTGTCGAGGGTGAAATCAGTCACCACGACGTCTCCCCGGTCAAGGAAGAACTCCACCAGATCGGGTCTGCGGGCGCCGACTTCGCGCGCACCGGCCTCGAGACGCCCCTCAAGGAATTCGCTCAGCGCCCGGCGCAGTTCGGGATGGCCCACGGCATCACGCTCGATGGCGCGCATTTCCGCTGCCAGAGGCGGTCGGCTGCGGATGAACTGATCGACCGGCATGTCGAGGACGGCTTCGTTGACCGCGACGATCCGTGCGCCGGGCCGCCCGATCAGATTGCGCAGCGTGGCCGCGATCGAGCGAAAGCTCTGCTCGTGACGTGCGAAGCGGGTCTCGGTGGTGACGCCGGGCCTTCGCCACCACGCCAGGCTCTCAGCCCGCGCCGCGCGCTCGGCCGCGCGCCCGCTCGCCGGGCGATCGCCGCTCGTGCCGGCCATGGTCGCGCCCTCGCGCCGCCGGCCGGCGTAGAAGTCATCGAGGTCGCGCATCAGATCGCGGTAGTCGGGACTTGCCGGATCGGGATCCAGCGCACGGCTGCGACTGCTCCAGTCTGCCTGATAGTCGGCGAGCGAGGCAAAGCTGCGGGTGCTGCGGCTGCCGTCGGGACGTTCGAACTCGATCACCACCCTGCCGTCAGGATGTGCGGTATAGGCGGTGAAGCTGCGTCCGCCACCGGGCAGGCGATGTTCGATGAACTCCGTGTGCGCTCGTCCGTCGAGTGCCGCCGTGACCAGCGCATTGTTCACGTCTTGCGGTGCCGGGTTGCGGTAGGTCAGCACATTGCCGCGGTTGGGGTGGATGTGCTGCACGCCCGCCCATTCGCCGAAGCTGCCGAGCGGGCTGGAGACGCCGCCCTCGGTGCCGACGGTCACCGCATAGACGCCGCTGCGGCGGTTGTACCAGATCGCCACCTCGCGATCGGGCGCGCGCGCACTCGCCTCGTCATAGACCCGACGCGCCTCGGCAAGCGAGCCGATATTCCTGCTCACGACCGTGCCCGGCGGCAGCGCTGCGCTGTCGGCACGCGCCGGCAGAGGCGGTGGGCGCACGCCCATGCCGCTGCGCAGCGTGTCGGCCACGGCGCGCTCGTGTGCGGTGGCGGCGGTCGCGCGGACGGGTTCGGTCGGGGGCGGCAGGGGACGTTCGGGCCCGCCAGCGGATGCCATGCTCCGACGCTCCGCGCCCACCAGACGGCGGCCGGCGCGATGCACGATCAGCACCAGCGCACCGTCGGCCACGGCATGCAGAAGCGCCTGGGTGATGCGGTTGCGGTCGCCGCTGTTGACCGCAGCTGAAATCTGCGTGAGGTGGATCCCCGTCATGATGCCGAGCTGGGCCTGGCCGATGCGCAGCTGCAGCGTTCCGCTGATCGTCATCCGGCCCGCACCACGAACGGTGGTGGTGAGTCCGCTCGCAATTCCCGCCGTCAGCAGTGCGGCGCCGATGTCGAGGATATCGAGGCCCGCCTGGATGTCCCATTCGAAGTCGCCGTGAGACAGGCGGTCGTGGATGCTGGCGGTGCCGGCTGCGCCGGCGAGGAGTCCGGAGAGCACGAAGGCCGGCAGGGCGATCTCCGGCTGCAAGGCGGCCGCGGCGACGACGCCGACGGCGAGGGCGCCCATCGACAGTGAACGCAGCGCGCCGGCCAGCTCGGTCCCGCCGTCGGTGGCCAGGGTCAGGGTCTCGGGCGGGCGGTGGTACGGGCCGATCGGGGTGAAGTCGACATCGATGAAGCGGATGTTGCCGGTCGGATAGGGCGCATCGTCGGCGAAGGTGCGCAGCAGCGCCCGCAGGGCGTCGGCGTAGTTCCTCCCCGCGGCGGGATAATTGCGAATCGAGCCATCGAGCGTGAAATCCCACAGTTTGAGGTGAGTGTCGAGGGCATCGAAATAGCCCGGGTCGCGATCGACGAAGATCTGCAGCGGCACCGTCATCGGTGCGTCCTCGGCCGACACGTAGAGCGCCCGGATCGGCGTGAAGTGGGCGCGGGCGCCCGGGCCACGGTAACGCCGCGCCTCGCTGTCGGCCTCGCCGATCGTTTCTTGCAATGCCGCGATGCGTTGCTCGAGGGCGGCTCGCTCGCTGCGTGCGGAGGCGGGCAGGGCGTCACGCTGGGCGCGCAGTCCGGCAATGATTTCGGCAGGGCGGTGCAGGGGCGGTAGAGCGTAACGCGATGCGACCTCGGTACGCTCGGCGAGCGTCAGCACGGTGATGGTGCGTGACAGCTCGCGCCGGGTCCCGTTCTCCTCGGTCAAGCTGCACTTGATGACGTGGTTGCCGGGAGCGAGCGCGGTCGGTTCGATCTGCGCCCGCTCGCTGCTCCCCATGGCCAGCCGTCCCGAACCCATGTCCACCCGTGCCGGAATGCCGTTCGTGCGCACCGCGACGGGATCGTTCTCCGCCCACCACGCCAGACGGACGGGGGCGAAGAGGCTGTTTGGCCATGAAACGCCAATGGTCTGCGTGTTGCCGACCACGATCGGCTCCTCCGGGCGCAGCCACAGGTAAGGTTCGCTGCCGCTGCGTTCCGCGCGTCGCCTCATCTGCAGCGCGGCGGCGAAGATATCCCGCCAGCGCGCGTTCATCGCCTGTGGATCGAGCACCAGCTCGCTACCCGCCGCCAGCCAGCTGCCGCCGTCGGCGTTGGCGAGCAGGCTGCGGTTGTAGGGCTGCAGGACATCCCGCCAGCGATCCGCCTCGCCGTAGAACTCGGTGGCGATCTCCGCGGGCGTCGCGGGCAGCACCAGGCGCACCCGGCCCTCGGCGGGAAGCAGGGCATAGGTACCGGGCTCGCCCAGCACGTCGGCCGCATGCTCGCGGCGCAAGCGCGGCTGGAGGTCGAGCATCATCGACCAGGCAGCGCGCGGAGTGGTGTCGAAGCGATCGGGACGGGTGGCAAGCGCATTGACGCGCAGCACCGTGCTCATGAAGGCGAAGCGGTGCGGCTGCTGGTGCTCACGCAGCAGTCCCACCGCACGCCATTGCTCGTTTTCAGGCAGCGGTGCGCGGCGCAGCAGCGCGACCAGCGCGGCGCAATCACGCACCAGCCAGGTCAGCTCTTCGATCTGTTCCCAGATGTGGAGGCCGAGATCGGGCGGCATGGGCGGCGAGACGATACCGTCGCCGACCCGTTGGCCAGCGAAGCTGCGCGGCCACAGGGCTTCGACGATGAGTGCGCTGACGCGCTGGTGGTGGGCGGCAAGCGGTGGCGGGAGGGGGGAGGCGGGTGAGCCTGGCGAGCGCGGTGAGGCAGCGTGCGTGCCCGTGCTCGCCGGCGCCATGGCAGCTCCGTGGAGGAGCTCGCCGCGCTGGCCTTCTGCCAGGTGCCAGCGCAGCAGCAAGCGCCGCCCGGCTTCGCGCACGCCGGTCTCGTCGAGCCGATCGAGCGCACCCTGCAGCGCCGCCAGCGCTTGATTCTCGATACCGTCGAGCAACAGCTCCAGGCCCTGTGCCGGGGTCCGCTCGGGGGCGGGAGGCAGGCCGCGTGTGTCGCGGCGCAGCCACGATCCGGCACCGGATTGCAGGGTATGGGCGACCTCGTGCGCGAGCAGATGTTCGCCGCCGGCGCTGGACGGGTCGGGCGCTGTTTCGCCCCAGGCGATGTGTCGCCCGGTGCTGAACGCACGGGCATGCACGCGGCGGCTGGCGTCCGCTGCCTCCGCGCCGGTGTGCAGGCGCAGGTGAGAGAGATCCATTCCCAGCCTTTGCTCGAAACGGGTGCGGGCGGGTTCGGGCAGTGGGGAGCCCGTGTGCGGCAGGAGGCGTTCGATACCCGACCGGCTCGCTGCGGCGCCCGCGGCGGACGGCATCCTGCCCAGATTGCGCGTGCTTGCACTGCATGCAGGGCAGGGCGCGTCGGCGTCGGCGCAGGCGCCACACTGCGCCCGCGGCGCCGGTGCGGCGACCGTGAGCAGGTCTGCGACCCGCTCTGCGGTGCGCTCTTCGGGCGCATGGGTCGGACCGACGCGCACCGTGGAGCTCACGCCGCCTGCCGTCTCGAGCGCTGCATGCGGGCCGGCCATCTAGCGGGTCTCCCGTCCGCTGTCCGCACCGAGCGCCGCCCGCACCGCAGCGGGCACGAAGGGGGCCTTGAGCAGATCCACGGTCACGAACACGCCGACCCCAGCGGGTGGCATGGCGCGGGTGCCCGGTGCAGGCAGCGATTTCATCACCGTCACCGACTCGCCGCCGGGGCCGGTGACAACCGGCTTCCAGTCGAGCCCGACGCCGCTGCCGGCCTGCAGCTTGACGCCCGGCATCACGCCCCAGGTCGCCTTCGCGGACGTCAGCCCGGCGTTGCCGCTGGCGTCGACGCTCCACCCCAGGTCGAGGCCGAGCGTCATCGGTGGCATCCACGACAGCTTGCGGTGGGCGAGTCCGAGCAGCTCGTCGCCGGAGAAGCTGGCGCGCAGTTTCGTCGGGCCGCCGGGCGTGTCCGGCAGCACGTAGCGGAAATCGGTCAGCGTTGAGTAGGGCACGAGGCCGAGCGGGGCCACCAGATTGATGTCCGACAGCAGCTTGCGGCCGGCGGGATCGGACAGCCCGGCGCCCAGCACCAGTCCGTAGCTGCCCGCTGCAAAGCCCGCCGCGCCGACCTTCTCGCCGCTGCCGAGCACATTCCAGCGCGCCAGTGCGGTGCGCTTGGCAGGCTCGAGCAGCACCCGCTTTACGCCCTCGTTTTCCTTGGCTTGCTCGAGAACCGTCGTCAGACCCTCGGTGAGCGTCGCGCTCGCTTTGTCGGCCTCCTCCGGTCTGGCGGCCTCGTCGAGTTGCAGCGCACTTCGGCCTGCGGCGCCCTGCTCGAGCACATGGGCGAGTTCATGGCCGAGCAGGCGGCGGCCCTCGGCCGTGCCCGGTTGCCAGCGCCCGGGAGCGAAGCCGATGTCGCGGCCGTGGGCGAACGCGCGTGCACCGAGCGCGTGGGTGCTCGCCGCCTCGGGGTGTATCCGGACCCCGTCCAGGTCGGCGCCCAGCCGTCGCTCGAAATAGTGTCTTTCATTGATTGGCAGGCTTTGCCCGGGCCCGGATACGAGTGCGGGCGGCGCGCCCGCGCGTGACACGGTCGCGCCCGCGCGCACGCGCTCACCACTGGCGACGCGCTCGGCGCGCCGTTCCGCCGCACCGTCACGGTGCACCGGCGGAAGCGCGGGGTGGCGGATGAGTCGGCTGCCCATGGCAATGCTCCCTGGGTGACGAGGTTTCAGGGACCGGGTGGAGGCGGGGGCGGCGGCGGATTGAGCACCGCATCGACCGCCTCCGTGGCGCTTGCATCTCGCGTCGCGCGCTTCGCCCCCATCTCGGCCTGCTTGCGAGCCAGCTCGAGGCGGCCCTGGATCACCGCGAGTTCGGCGGCGAGCAGGTCGGCGGCGGCAGAGAGCTGGGCGTCGCGGGCGGCGCTCCAGTTGCTTTGCAGCTGCGTCGCCGCGGCGGCCGCGGTGGCCGTGGCGAGGCGGGCACGGGCGGCCTGGTAATCCACGTAGGCGAGGATGGCGGCGGCCTTGTCGCCGGTGCTGGCGAGCTGTGCGGCGCGTTCGCGCAGGGTGCGTGCGTGGGCGAGGTCGGCGGCGATCGCGGCGCTTGCGCCGGTGGCGGCGGCGAGCGCGGCCTCGGCGAGTACTTCCTTGGCGGCGTAGGCCTTGTGCGCGGTCTCCAGCGTCGCGAGTGCGCTGGCGAGGGCGGTGGTCGCGGTGTCGTCGTGGCCGTCGATTGCCGTATCCACGGCACCGACCGCGGCCTTGTAGTCGGCGCCGTCGAGCTTGCTGACAGGTGACACCGTCGCTGCGCTGGAGACCGCGGCGCGCAGCGCGGTGGCGCTGGCGTCTGCCAGCGGCGGCGGGTTGCCGGTGGTGCGTGCAGTGTCGACTTCCGCGACCGCGGCGGTGCGCGCGGCGAGCGCGGCGGCCAGGGTGTCGTCGCGGGCGAGGATGCGGGTGCGCAGGCCGTCGGCCTGCGCGGCGGCCGCTTC
>JAKLLJ010000214.1 GCA_023150215.1 Thauera sp.
ATCCTCGAAGTGAATCCCGAGCATCCGCTCGTGAAGAAGCTCGACGCCGCCGAAGGCAGCGAGCGCTTCGACGACCTGGCGCAGGTGCTGTTCGACCAGGCGCTGCTCGCCGAAGGCGGCGCGCTCGATGATCCGGCGACCTTCGTGAAGCGTATCAACCAGTTGATGATGGCGATGAGCGGCAACTGATCGAGCGCCGTCCGGCCGCAGCGCCGGACTCTCCCAAAAAGCGCGCGGCCTGCGCTGCTCCGGCAGCGCAGGCCGCGCGTTTTTTTGCGGCTGCGCACGCCGAGTGCCCCGCAGATGCCATGCCTTTCTCATCCTGCAAATAGGGGCAAACGCCAGGTTGACGCTTCTGCCCCTGGCCGGAACACTCAGGGCATAAAAACACGAACCCGGGCAGGAGACACCCTTGAGCGAGTTCATTCTCGAAACCCACGGACTCACCAAGGAGTTCAAAGGTTTCGTCGCGGTATCCAATGTCGACTTGAAAGTGCAAAAAGGGCACATCCATGCCCTGATCGGCCCCAACGGCGCCGGCAAGACGACGGTATTCAACCTGCTGACCAAGTTCCTGCCGCCGACGGCGGGGACGATCCTGTTCGAGGGCAGCGACATCACCCGCGAGGCGCCGGCCGTCACGGCGCGGCGCGGAATGGTGCGCTCGTTCCAGATCTCGGCCACCTTCCCCAATCTCACCGTGCTCGAGAACGTGCGCATCGGCCTGCAGCGCAAGCTGGGCACCGAGTTT
Organism: Thauera sp.; assembly: GCA_023150215.1. Classification (GTDB taxonomy): domain Bacteria; phylum Pseudomonadota; class Gammaproteobacteria; order Burkholderiales; family Rhodocyclaceae; genus Thauera. The sequence continues at coordinate 752 of JAKLLJ010000214.1, forward strand.
CACTTCTGGCGCTCGGCGAAGTCGCTCGACGCCCTCAACGGCAAGGCGATGGCGCTGCTCGAAGCCGTGGATCTGACCCAGTTCGCCGACACGGTCACCGCCGAGATGCCCTACGGCCGCAAGCGTGCGCTCGAGATCGCGACCACGCTTGCGCTCGAGCCGACCATGTTGCTGCTCGACGAGCCGACCCAGGGCATGGGCAACGAGGACATCGCGCGCGTGGTCGAGCTGATCCGCAAGGTCTCGGCCAACCGCAGCATCCTGATGGTCGAGCATAATCTGTCGGTGGTCTCCAACCTGTGCGACCGCATTACCGTGCTCACCCGTGGCAGCGTGCTCGCCGAGGGCACCTACGCCGAAGTGTCGAAGAACCCCAAGGTGCTCGAGGCCTATGTTGGTTCCGACGACATGAGCGACGCCCACCACTGATTTCCGCCCCCCGACCGCCATGACCAGTGCCTTCACCCCTCATCCGGAGATGCTCCGGATCCACGACTTGCATGCCTTCTACGGCGAGTCGCACATCCTGCACGGCATCGACCTCAAGGTCGCACGCGGCGAGTGCGTGACCCTGCTCGGGCGCAATGGCTCGGGGCGTTCGACCACGCTCAAGTCGGTGCTCGGGCTGGTGGGCAAGCGCACCGGCTCGATCATGGTCAATGGCCGTGAAGTGATCAGCGAGCCGACGCACCGGATGGCGCGCTACGGCATCGGCTACGTGCCCGAGGAGCGCGCGATCTTCGCGTCCCTGTCCACCGAGGAGAACCTGATGCTGCCGCCGCAGGTGGCGAGCGGGGCGATATCGGTGGACGAGATCTACGCCATGTTCCCCAACCTCTACGAGCGCCGCACGAGCCCGGGCTCCAAGCTCTCGGGTGGCGAGCAGCAGATGCTGGCGATGGCGCGCGTGCTGCGCACTGGCGCCAAGCTGCTGCTGCTCGACGAGATCACCGAGGGCCTCGCGCCGGTGATCGTCAAGAAGCTCGGCGAGATCATCGTCGAACTGAAATCGCGCGGCTTCACGATCGTGCTGGTGGAGCAGAACTTCCGCTTCGCCGCGCCGCTGGCCGACCGCCACTACGTGCTCGAGCACGGCGAGATCATCGCCACCATCAACGCCGACGAGTTGCCGGGGAAGATGGACTGGCTGCACCAGACGCTGGGGGTCTGAGCGGCGCTGCCGCGCGGTCCCTGCGTGACAACCATACGAACGAGACGGAGACACACGATGCAGATGAAGAAACTCACCACCCTGGCCTGCGCGGCCGCCTTTGCAACGCTGTCGGGCGCGGCGAGCGCGCAGATCTCGGGCAACACGGTCAAGATCGGTGTGCTCACCGACATGTCCGGCACCTACTCCGACCTCGCCGGCGCCGGTGCGGTGCTCGCCACGCAGATGGCGATCGACGACTTCATCGCCGAGGCCAAGCCGGCCTTCAAGGTCGAGATGGTCTCCGCCGACCACCAGAACAAGGCCGACATCGCCTCCAACAAGGCGCGCGAGTGGTTCGAGCGCGAGGGCGTCGATACCGCCACCGAGCTCGTCACCACCTCGACCGCGCTGGCGGTGATGAAGATCGCCAAGGAGATGAACCGCGTCGCGCTGATGAGCGGTCCGGCGTCGACGCCGATCACCAACGAGCAGTGCAACGACGTCACCGTGCACTACACCTACGACACCTATGCGCTCGCCAACGGCACCGCCAAGGCGGTGACCCAGCAGGGCGGCAACACCTGGTTCTTCCTCACCGCCGACTACGCCTTCGGCCAGGCGCTGGAGAAGGACTCGTCCGCGGTGGTGACGGCCAACGGCGGCAAGGTGCTCGGCTCGGTGCGCCACCCCTTCCCGGCATCGGACTTCTCGTCTTTCCTGCTCCAGGCCCAGGCCTCGGGGGCCAAGATCATCGGCCTCGCCAACGCCGGCGCCGACACCACCAACGCGATCAAGCAGGCGGCCGAGTTCGGCGTCACGCCCAAGCAGTCGCTCGCCGGCCTGCTGATGTTCATCTCCGACGTGCACTCGCTCGGCCTGCAGGCCACCCAGGGCATGTACCTCACCACCGGCTTCTACTGGGACCTCGACGACCAGACCCGTGCCTGGTCGAAGCGCTTCTTCGAGAAGCAGAAGCGCATGCCGACGATGGTGCAGGCCGGCCAGTACTCCTCGGTGCTGCATTACCTGCGTGCAGTGCAGGCGACCGGCACCGACGAGGCGGGCAAGGTGATGGCGCAGATGAAGGCCACCCCGATCAAGGACTTCTTCGGCAAGAACGGCCGCATCCGCGAGGACGGGCGCATGGTGCACGACATGTACCTGGCGCAGGTGAAGACGCCCGCCGAGTCCAAGTACCCGTGGGACTACTACCACATCCGCCAGACCATCCCGGCGGAAGAGGCCTTCCAGCCGCTGGCGCAGTCGAAGTGCCCGCTGGTCAAGAAATAAGCTGATCGCGGGGCGTCCCGCACTTCACGACGCACCGGGGCGGCAGGGTCGCTCCGGTGCGGGAGTCGCACATGGAAATCTTCGGCGTCCCGAGCGCGCTGCTCGGCAGCCAGTTGCTGGTCGGCCTGATCAACGGTTCGTTCTACGCGATCCTGAGCCTGGGCCTGGCCATCATCTTCGGCCTGCTCAACATCATCAACTTCACTCATGGCGCCCAGTACATGATGGGCGCCTTCGTGGCGTGGATCGCGCTCAACAAGCTCGGCATCAACTACTGGGTGGCGCTGCTGTTCGCGCCCATCGTCATTGGCGCGCTCGGCGTTCTGATCGAGCGCACGATGCTGCGCAAGCTGTACAAGCTCGACCACCTCTACGGCCTCTTGCTCACCTTCGGCCTGGCGCTGATCTTCGAGGGCATTTTCCGCGACCAGTACGGCATCTCCGGCCAGTCCTACCCGGTGCCCGAGCTGCTGCAGGGCGGGGTGAACCTCGGCTTCATGTTCCTGCCGATCTACCGCGGCTGGGTGGTGGTGGCTGCCTTGACGGTGTGCTTCGCCACCTGGTTCGTCATCGAGAAGACCAAGCTCGGCGCCTATCTGCGCGCCGGCACCGAGAACCCGCAGATCGTGCAGGCGCTCGGCATCAACGTGCCGCTGCTGATCACCTTCACCTACGGCTTCGGCGTCGCGCTCGCCGCCTTCGCCGGGGTGCTCGCCGCGCCGGTGTACCAGGTCAGCCCGTTGATGGGCTCGAACCTGATCATCGTCGTGTTCGCGGTGGTGGTGATCGGCGGCATGGGCTCGATCATGGGCTCCATCCTCACCGGCCTCGGCCTCGGCCTCATCGAGGGCCTGACCCGGGTCTTCTACCCCGAGGCCTCGGCGGTGGTGGTGTTCGTGATCATGGTGATCGTGCTGCTGGTACGGCCGGCCGGCCTGTTCGGCAAGGCTTGAGCGCGGCCAAAGGAATCAGACTGATGAACAACACGAATTCGATGTTCGCCCGCGCCACGCCGATCCTCTTCGGTGCGCTGTTTCTGATCGGGCTGGTGGCGCCGTTCGCGGTGTACCCCACCTTCCTGATGAAGATCCTGTGCTTCGGGCTGTTCGCGTGCGCGTTCAACCTGCTGCTCGGCTTCGCCGGCCTGCTCTCCTTCGGACACGCCGCCTTCCTCGGCAGTGCCGGCTACGTGTGCGGCATGCTGGTGCGCGACGTGGGCGTGACGCCCGAGCTCGGCATCATCGGCGGCACGCTCGCCGCCGGCGCGCTTGGTTGGGTGGTCGGGGTGCTGGCGATCCGCCGCACCGGCATCTACTTCGCGATGATCACGCTGGCCTTGTCGCAGATGGTGTATTTCGTCGTGCTGCAGTGGAAGGCGACCGGCGGCGAGGACGGCCTGCAAGGCGTGCCGCGCGGGCATCTGTTCGGCGTCATCGACCTGTCCAACAACATCGCGATGTATTACCTGGTGTTCGCGGTGTTCTGCATCGGCTTCTTCATCATCTACCGCGCCATCCACTCGCCTTTCGGCCAGATCCTCAAGGCGATCCGCGAGAACGAGCCGCGCGCGATCTCGCTCGGCTACGACGTGGCGAAGTTCAAGCTGCTCGCCTTCGTGCTCTCGGCGGCGCTTGCCGGCATGGCGGGCGCGACCAAGACCCTGGTGTTCCAGCTCGCCTCGCTCACCGACGTGCACTGGCACATGTCGGGCGAGGTGGTGCTGATGACCCTCCTTGGCGGCCTGGGCACCGTGCTCGGTCCGCTGGTTGGCGCCGCCACCATCGTGTCGTTGCAGTCCGAACTGGCGGACAGCGTCGGCTCCTGGGTCACTGTGATCATGGGCGTGATCTTCGTGGTCTGCGTGCTGCTGTTCCGCCGCGGCATCGTCGGCGAGCTACAGGCGCTGATCCAGCGCGCCGGCATCCGCTGAGGCGGGTGCCGGCGCTGCGTGCGCGTCCCCGCCCGGGGGCGGCGGTCGCAGCGGTTTCTTGTCGTGCAGGCGCTTTTCCGCCCGCCGCAGCCAGGGGTGGGAGAGCGCGTGGTAGAGCGGCACCGGCGCCACCGAGCGCGCCACGCCGTGCGCCACCACCGCGGTCGCCATCAGCGGCAGCAGCATCGCGTGGTTGGCAGTCATCTCCATGACGATTACGAAGGAGGTGATCGGCGTCTGCGTCATCGCCGCGAGGAAGGCCACCATGCCGAGCACCAGCATCGCGGCGTCGTGCTCGCCCGGCAGTAGCAGTGCGACGTCCGCGCCGAGACCGGCGCCCACGGCGAGCGCCGGCGCGAAAATCCCACCCGGGATGCGTGATATGAACACCAGCCAGATCACCGCCATCTTCATCAGCGTGAATGCCGCCGGCAGGGTGGCGCTGCCTTCGAGCGCGGCCTTGGACTCGGCGTAACCGGTGCCGTAGGTGAGTCCGCCGCTGGCCAGGCCGATCAGTGCGGTGAGTAGCCCGCACATTGCTGCGAAGGCCACCGGCTGGCCGTCGGCGATCACCCCGAGGCGGCCGGGCAGCCCGCGCGAGGATGCGACCAGCACGCGGGTGAATATCCCGCCCAGCAGACCACCCGCTACGCCGCAGGCCAGCACCGGCCAGATCCCGTCCGGCCAGCCCAGGCTCGCCGGCGTGCGGCCGAAGTAGGTGTAGTTGCCGAGCACCGCGAGCGACATCAGGCCGGCGAAGATCACCGCGGTGAGGGTGGTGCTGTTGGCCTGGAAGGCGCGGTAGCGGCACATCTCCTCGATCGCGAACATGATGCCGCCGAGCGGGGTGTT
>JAKLLJ010000215.1 GCA_023150215.1 Thauera sp.
CGAGAAGATCCGCCGTCTCGCCGCGAATCTGTCTGCAGCCAACATCACCGACTACAAGCATCCGTTCCTCGTCAAGAAGGACAATGCCAAGCGTGTGGGGCTCATCGTCGTCACGACCGACAAGGGTTTGTGCGGTGGCCTCAACACCAACGTCCAGCGTATCGCGCTCACTGCGATGAAGGACTGGGAGTCCTCGGGCGTGACCGAGATCCGTGCCTGCGCCATCGGCAACAAGGGTTTTGGCTTCATGCAGCGCATGGGTGCGAAGGTGGTGTCGAATGTCACCCAACTGGGCGACACGCCGCACCTGGAAAAGCTGATCGGTCCGGTCAAGGTCATGCTCGATGCGTTCCAGAACGACGAGCTCGATGCGGTGTACGTCGCTTATACCCGCTTCATCAACACGATGAAGCAGGAGCCGGTGCTCGAGCAGTTGTTGCCGCTCACCGGCGAAAAGCTGGGTACGCCCGACAGCTCTTGGGACTACCTCTACGAGCCCGACCCGCAAGTCGTCATCGACGAGTTGCTGGTGCGCTACGTCGAAGCGCTGGTGTACCAGGCAGTGGCCGAGAACATGGCATCCGAACAGAGCGCGCGCATGGTGGCAATGAAGGCCGCTTCCGACAATGCCAAGAACGTGATTGGCGAACTGCAGCTGGTCTATAACAAGACCCGCCAGGCCGCGATCACCAAAGAGCTGTCGGAAATCGTCGGCGGCGCCGCCGCGGTGTAACGGATTATTGATTTAAGGATATGACGATGAGTCAAGGTACGATCGTTCAGTGCATCGGCGCGGTGGTGGACATCCAGTTCCCGCGTGATTCGATGCCCAAGGTGTATGACGCCCTGAAGCTCGAGGACGTTGCCGACTCTTTCGCCGAAGCTAACCTGACCTTCGAGGTTCAGCAGCAGCTTGGTGATGGCGTGGTGCGTACGATTGCGATGGGTTCTTCCGACGGCCTGCGCCGCGGCATGAAGGTTGCAAACACCGGCAAGCAGATCTCCGTCCCGGTCGGCATGGGCACGCTGGGTCGCATCATGGACGTGCTGGGTCGTCCGATCGACGACGCCGGCCCGATCGAGACCGACGAGCTACGCGCCATTCACCAGAAGGCGCCGAAGTTCGATGAGCTGTCGCCGTCGGTGGAACTGCTCGAAACCGGCATCAAGGTTATCGACCTGATCTGCCCGTTCGCCAAGGGCGGTAAGGTCGGCCTGTTCGGTGGTGCCGGCGTCGGCAAGACCGTGAACATGATGGAGCTGATCAACAACATCGCGAAGCAGCACTCCGGTCTGTCGGTGTTCGCTGGCGTGGGTGAGCGTACTCGTGAGGGTAACGACTTCTACCACGAGATGAAGGACTCCAACGTTCTCGACAAGGTCGCGATGGTGTTCGGTCAGATGAACGAGCCCCCGGGTAACCGTCTGCGCGTCGCGCTCACCGGCCTGACCATGGCCGAGCGCTTCCGTGACGAAGGCCGTGACATCCTGTTCTTCGTCGATAACATCTACCGCTACACCCTGGCCGGTACCGAAGTGTCCGCGCTCCTGGGGCGTATGCCGTCCGCGGTGGGTTACCAGCCGACGCTGGCCGAAGAAATGGGCCGTCTGCAGGAGCGCATCACCTCGACAAAGGTGGGTTCCATCACCTCGATCCAGGCAGTGTATGTGCCTGCGGACGACTTGACCGACCCGTCGCCCGCCACCACCTTCCTGCACCTCGACTCCACCGTCGTGCTGTCGCGTGACATCGCTGCTTTGGGTATCTATCCGGCCGTCGATCCGCTCGACTCCACGTCGCGCCAGCTCGATCCGCTTGTCGTGGGTGAGGAGCACTACCACGTGGCGCGTCAGGTGCAGATGACGCTTCAGAAGTACAAGGAACTGCGTGACATTATCGCGATTCTGGGTATGGACGAACTGTCGCCCGACGACAAGCTTGCCGTTGCCCGTGCGCGCAAGATCCAGCGCTTCCTGTCGCAGCCCTTCCACGTCGCCGAAGTGTTTACCGGTTCGCCCGGCAAGTACGTCTCGCTGAAGGACACCATCGCTGGCTTCAAGATGATCGTCAACGGTGAGCTGGACAACCTGCCGGAACAGGCTTTCTACATGGTCGGCAACATCAACGAGGCCATCGAGAAGGCGAAGAAGCTGCAGTAATTCGCCCGACTGCGCGACACTGCGGTGTCGCGCAGATTTGAAAAGGAAATACTATGGCTATGACGGTTCATGTCGACATCGTCAGCGCGGAAGAGCAGATCTTCTCCGGGCTGGCTGAATTCGTCGCGCTGCCTGGTGAGGCGGGTGAACTCGGCATTCTGCCCGGCCACATGCCGCTGATGACCCGGATCAAACCGGGTGCGGTGCGGGTCAAGGTTCCGAATCAGGCGGAAGAAGAGCTTGTGTTCGTTGCCGGTGGTTTGCTGGAGGTTCAGCCTGGTCTGGTGACAGTGCTCGCTGATACGGCGATCCGTGGTCACGACCTGGACGAAGCAAAGGCGCTGGAAGCCAAGAAGAAGGCTGAAGAGTCGATGGCCAACCAGACTGCTCGTCTGGACTACGCCAAGGCACAGGCCGAACTCATGGAAGCGGTGGCGCAACTCGCCGCCATTCAGCGGCTGCGCAAGCGCGGTCACTGACACGGCAGCCGGAAACGGCTGTTTGTCCAAACAAAAAAGCAGCTCATCGAGCTGCTTTTTTGTTGGTGACGCGCCATTTTCGCCCCTGTGTCGCCTCGACGGCCGTCCGGGCTTCGTGGCTTATTGCCGCCCAAATGAACTTGAAGCAGTCCTTCAGCGTCGTTTTTCGAGGCGCGCCACGCGCTTGTCGAGACGCGCCACGGCATCCCGCAGGGCGACGAGGTCTTCTGCGAGGACCGGTATGGTCTTGCGATCAACGAGGAGGGAGGACTCCTCGGTGAGATATTCGGCGACCGTGCCACTGGCCCGCTCCAGCGTGCGCCTGCCTTCTTCGGCCACTTTACGCCCGCCTTCGACAAGGCGGCGTGCCGCGATGTCTCCGAACACGCGCGACAGATCTTCCTCCGTGTCCCAGCGCAGATGGCGAAACACGAAGCCGAGCGTTTCGGCGAACTCCGCATTGCCCTCGATGCGGACGTGGCGCATTGCGCTCTCCAGGCCGTCGGCAAGAAGCCGTGGCAGATCGGCGACCGCAAGGCGCAGCGTGACCTCCGGCGTCTCCTGACCGCTCCATTCGGCGAGATGGCCGTCAGCGGCGACCGAGAAGTCGATCTCGACGACCGGCGCGAGCGCCAGACGTGCCGTCCGGCCAGCGTGCGGCTGCAGGCGCTTGCGCGCCCACCCGGCTTGCGACAACAGGTGATTGGCGGCCGACAGGAACAGGCTGGAGATCATGGTCAAGCTCCGGGCAAGGTACTTGAAAGGGCAGGCCTGCAATACGGCGGGCCTGCCGGCGAGCGCCCTGGGGGACGTCGCGGGCAGGCCCGCTGCGGTTGATCAACGACGCTTTCGCGCGTGGTCGTGCACGCTTACTGGGACTGCTGAATCCCCGCCACGAGCCAGCCGCCGCTGCCGGCGAGCGGCTTGCTGAGGTGCCAAATCTCCGTGAAGGCTTCCGGTGCGGCGTCGGTCTCCTCACGCAGCAGGCCGGAGAAACGGACGCTGACGATGTAGCGACCCGCCTCCTCGGCAACGTCGATCACCTGTGCATCGAGTTCGACCACGTCGGTGCGCTGGGCCGCGCCGCGGCGTTCGTTAAGCTGCATGCACAGTTCCGCGAACACTTCCGGCGTGGTGAACTCGCGCAGGTCGTCGAGGTTGGCGGTGTCGTTGGCAGCCTGCAGGCGGATGAAATTCAGCTTGGCCTGGCGGGCGAAGCCCTCGGCATCGAAACCGGAAGCGAGTGCCTTCTCCAGCCCGCTCTGAACCGCGGCGGTGCTGCCGCCGGCTGCCTGGCTGGCCTCGAAGCGCGTGGCTGGCGCCGCACCCGCTGGCGCGCCTGCGTACTGCAAGCCCCCCTTGCCCTGCGCAGCCGCGTTTGCGCCACGCCTGAAGATCAGGCGGAACACGAAGAAGGCCGCCGCGGCGAGCAGCAGGATCATCACGAAGTTGGCAAATCCTTCGCCAAGACCGAGGTGGGAGAACAGCGCAGCCAAGCCCAGACCGGCAGCAAGGCCGGCGATCGGACCCATCCACGAGCGCTTTGGTTGGGCGGCTGCCGTTGCGGCACCGGCCGCAGGCGCCTGTTGCGGTGCGGCGGTCGGCTGGCGTTGCTGCGTCGGCGGGGTCGCCTGGCGCTGCATGCCGAAGCTGCTGCCACTGCCGAGGCGCTTGGCCTCGGCCTCCGTGGCGACGAAGCCGAAGGACATCACGGCAACGATTAGGGTGAAAAGGAAGTGCTTCATTTGTAGGGTCTCCTGGTTCAGATCTTGTAACCGCGGTGCAGGGCGACGACGCCGGCACTCAGGTTGAAGTAATCGACCCGCCCGAAGCCGGCTTGTTCCATCATCGCCTTCAATTCTTCCTGGCTGGGGTGCATGCGGATCGATTCGGCGAGATAGCGGTAGCTGTCGGCGTCGTTGGCGACCTTTTCGCCCATCCAGGGCAGCAGCTTGAACGAGTAGAGGTCGTAGATCGGCGATAGCGGCTTCCATACCCGGGAGAACTCGAGCACCAGCAGGCGTCCGCCCGGGCGCAGCACGCGCTGCATCTCGGCGAGGGCGACGTCCTTGTGGGTCATGTTGCGCAGGCCGAAGGCCACGGTGACACAGTCGAACCAGTCGTCGGGAAAAGGCAGCTTTTCGCCGTTGCACTGCGCCACCGGCATCGCAAAGCCGTGGTCGATCATGCGGTCGCGGCCACGCGCGAGCATCGCGTGGTTGATGTCGGTCAGCCAGACCTGGCCGCTGCGCCCGACCCGGCGGGCAAAGGCGAGCGAGAGGTCGGCCGTGCCGCCGGCGACGTCGAGCACACGGTCGCCGTCGCGCACGCCGGAGACCTGGATGGTGAAGTGCTTCCACAGGCGGTGCAGGCCGAACGACATCAGGTCGTTCATCACGTCGTACTTCTGCGCCACCGAGGAGAACACCTCGGCCACCTTCTTTTCCTTGAGTTCCTCGGCTACCGTCTCGAAGCCGAAGTGGGTCGTTTTGTTGCTCATGATGTGGCTCAGTGATGATGGCCGCAGCCGCCCTTGGGCGCAGGCGGCGGAACCTGGGAGGGGTCGCGAGTGCCGCCCGCACGCTCGAGTGACTCGAGGTAGTCGTTCCACAGCTCGGCCTGGTTGCGGCCGATCGCGTAGAGGTAGTCCCACGAATACAGGCCGCTGTCGTGGCCGTCCGAGAAGGTGGGCTTGATCGCGTAGTTGCCGACTGGCGCGAGCTCGACGATGTCGACGTCGCGCTTGCCCTGCTGCAGGGTCTCCTGCCCGGGGCCGTGGCCCCGCACCTCCGCGGAGGGCGAATACACGCGCAGAAATTCGAACGGCAACTCGAAGCGGCTGCCGTCGTCGAAGGCGACCTCGAGCGTGCGGGTGTCGCGATGCACGATGATGTCGGTGGGGATCGGGGTGTTTTCGTCGAGTCCGGCCATGGCTTCAGTCCGGTTGCAGGGGCCACAATCATACCCGAATCGCCGGATGGCCGTTCCGACGCTGCCAGGCGTGGGTGTTGCGCTTCGATGACGTGTCATGAAAGCGTCAAGGAGCTGCAATACACTTGTTCCGCCTTTCAGAGGGAGTCCCAGGCATGCCAGCGAACATACTGCTCGTGGAAGACGAACCGGCAATCCAGGAACTGATCGCCGCCAACCTCGCGCGCGCGGGTCACCACGTCGTGCGCGCGAACGACGCCGAAACCGCGCAGCGCATCGTGCGCGAAGCGCTGCCCGACCTCGTGCTGCTCGACTGGATGCTGCCGGGCGCATCGGGCGTCGAGTTCGCCCGCCGCCTGCGTGCCGACGAGCGCACCCGCGACATCCCGATCATCATGCTGACC